>NZ_JBEXMT010000003.1:0-130655 GCF_040610675.1 Nonomuraea sp. NPDC003804 | reverse complement strand
TCGCCGGGCTTCTCTTCGCCGGGCTTCTCTTCGCCGGGCTTCTCTTCGCCGGGCTTCTCTTCGCCGGGCTTCTCTTCGCCGGGCTTCTCTTCGCCCGGCTTCTCTTCGCCCGGCTTCTCTTCGCCCGGCTTCTCTTCACCGGGCTTTTCCTCGCCCGGCTTCTCTTCGCCCGGCTTCTCTTCGCCCGGCTTCTCTTCGCCCGGCTTGTCGTCGCCTGGTTTGTTGTCGCCGGGCTTGTCGCCGCCCGGGTTCATGGGGTCTCCGCCGGGGTTGGTCGGGTCGCCGGTCCCGTTGTCACCGGGGGTCTCGCCGGGCTGCTGGTCCGAGCCGTCGCCGCCGGAGTTCCCCTGGTCGGAGTCGTTCTGTCCTGAGCCGTCGCCGTCACCGTTGCCGTCGCCGCCCTGGTCGCCCTGGCTGTCGGAGCCGGTGTCCGGGTCGTCGATGTCGTCCAGGCCGCCCTCGAGATCGGCAGGGTCGGCGTCGCCGCTGCCCTCGACGTAGCCGTCGTCCCCGGACAGGTCGGCGCCGGCGTCGTCGGTGGCCGGGTCCCACGCGGGATCTCCCTCGGCCGCCTCGGGCTCGACGAGCCCTGGCTCGGTGTCCTCCGGCTCGCCGGACTCGGCTGCGCCGGCGTCGGAGTCGGTGGCCTCGCCCGAGCCGGGCTGACCGGGCTGGGCGGGATCGCTGGAGGCCAGTTCCGTCTCGGCCGCGCTCGACCCTTCCAGGTCGGCCGGCGCGGCGGGCCCTGTGACGGGGGCGCCGCTCGTGTCGACGGGCGACGAGGGCGCCGGTTCGCCGAACGCTATGGCGGCACCGCTCGCGCCTCGCGCGTCGTCGATGTCCCGTAAGCGATCAGGTTCGGCGGCCAGCCCCCAGTTCAGAAGGCTGTCCATGCTGCGTTGCTCGCTCACCCGGCCTCCGTCCCCCGGCTTTCAGTGATCCGAAACAGTAGCTCAAGTCGGGGCACTCCGGGCAGGCGGAGGGGCCGATCGTCGTTTTCGTTGACTCCGAATCGACATCCGGGGTCAATGGCGTGCAATCCACCTACCTGCGCGTTTGCCGCCGAGCCGCCGTGTCGTTATCGAGCTGTGATCTGCATGCTTGTTAGTTATGTTGCGACGGGGGTCCTATGTGCCCTTTGATGTTGGATGCGGTGATCGCTCCCCGTCTCTTGACGGCTGAGGCCGTAACGGGGGTGGCGCTGCTCTTGGACAGAGCCACACGGCACAGGAGGTACCAGTGGCGGACATCAACTTTTATCAGGCGAGCAGAAGCCAGATCATCCGGGCCAGGGACCTCGTGGTCGCCGCACATGAGGAGATCGAGGGCCTGCGCCAGGCCGTCATCATGACGGGCGAGAACCTCGCGAGCGGCTGGGCCGGCAAGGCGGCCGAGTCGTTCGGAAGGGCCATGATCGACTGGGACGACAACATGAGGTTCGTCCGTGACGACCTCTTCAAGGTCGGAGAGACGCTGGGCGCGAACGCCGAGATGTACCAGAAGGCGGACGACGAAGCCGACGGCGCGAACTTCGTCCAGGGTCTCATCAACCGCTAGGAGGTCAACATGCCTATTCCTCACGTTTCTCACGACACTGGCGCTAGCGGGGCAAGTGACCGCGTCAAGGTCAACTTCGGGACGATGGACGTCGTCACCGGTGACCTCACGGCGATGGTGAACAGGTTCGAGCAGATCACCACCGACCTGCTGCGCGATCTCGCGCTGGTCCTCGGCACCGGCGAAACCGAGGGCATCGGCAAGGACGAGAAGGACGACGTCAACGCCTGGGCCGGTGGCGCGAAGGGCTTCTTCGAGGCCAAGAAGCGCCTGTGGAACCAGCAGGCCGAGACGATGCGCAACGAGCTGCTCGCCGCCAAGAACCACGTCAACCAGGCCAGCGAGAACTACCAGATCGCCGAGCGTCACAACCAGTCCATGTGGTCGCAGTTCTGAGGCCGGTCGGCTCACCGGTCACCGCTTTCGGGCGGTGGCCGGATTTGTCGTCGTCATGAGGATGGAAGGGCACCATGGCAGGACCTGACGGCGGGTGGCCGGGTCTCAAGGGTGACGAGAACACCGTCGAGTTCAGCGTCGAGCGGATGCGCGCGATCGCCAAGGAGATGCGCGGCATCCTCACGGTCATGAACGGCAGGGGCATGGGCGGCCCCGCCATCCCCGGCGACCGGTACATGACCGGCGCCCTGGAGAGCGTTCAGGGGCACGCCAGGATCAGCCACAACGAGATCGGCAGCTGGTCCACGGCGAGCAGGTTCGCCCACGCGGTCGGCTCGACCGACCCGGATCCAGGCGGCGTGGTCAGTCTCGAAGGCAATTCGCGCGGCTTCGAAGCGGTCTACGCGAAGTTCGTCTCGACGTTCGAGAAGGTCGTGCAGGCGCTCGAGGACCACGCGGTCGAGTACGAGAAGAGCAACGTCTTCAACGGCGGCTGACGTCCGCCAATTGGAAGGTGCAGGGTGGCCAGCGAGTCGAACACCTACACGATCAAGACCGGCGAGGCTCCCGAAGCCGGTCAGGTGACGGCGTCCGCCGACCAGATCAAGGTCTGGCTGGACAACACCGATTCCGCTGCCGTGGTCCGGGCCGCCGACGCCTACTCCAGCGCCGCCTCGATGATCGGGCTGGCGAGGGAGTCGCTGATGGCCGCGGCCAAGGGGCTCAGCGAGATGTGGGGCGGCCCCACCGCCGCGCTCTTCCAGGCCGGGCTGCACAAGCTCGACACCACGGGCGACGAGCTGGCCACCAAGATGAAGGCGGTCTCGACGGCGCTCAGCGACTACGGCGGCACGCACCTTCCTGACGCGGTCAGCAAGGTGAACGCCATCGAGCCGCTGCCCGGCACGTCTTCGGGCAGCTCGGAGCCCGCGCCGACGCCCACGGTCACCACCACGCCCAGTCCGACGTCGAAGCCCTCGTCGACCGCAACGCCCAAGCCCTCGCCGGGCCCCACGCCGCTCCCGCCGGGCTCGGACCCGGTGGCGGAGGCCAAGGCCAGGCGGGACGAGAAGGCGCGGCAGATCCTGGAGGATCTGAACAAGCAGATCGTCTCCCTCTACGCCCAGGTGCCGGACGAGGTCTCCTACGACCTGGAGATCCCGGCCCCGCCCAGCGCGACCGACGGATACCAGTCCACCAGCTACACCTCCCGGGACCGGTACCAGCCGGCCTTCAGGGGCGGCACCCCCGACGCGCCGGCCTTCGAGGACGGCGACACGCGACCCGGCACGGGTGGCGGCACCGACCGGCCCGGCACCGGCGGACCGGGGCAGGGCCCTGGCGCAGGCCCCGGTGACGGTGATGGTGACGGTGACGGATCCACGCCGACGAACCCCGAGAAGCCGGGCACGCCCCCTGGTACCCCGCCGGGCACGCCGCCGGGCACCGGCACTCCGCCGCCCGGAGGCGACCCGACCGTTCCCGGCGGCAACGGCGACCCCGGCACGGGGACGGGCCCGGGTGACACGGGCAGCGGCAGGGGCGACGGCACCACGCCACCGGTGATCGGCGAGGACAACGGCTCCCGCCAGACGGAGACGGCCTCCTACAGGCCGCTCCAGACCCCCCCGACGACCACACCCACGACCACCCCGCCGACCACGCCGACGCTGACCACCCCGACGACGCCGTACACCCAGATCCCGGCGACCACGCCGCCCACGATCTCCACCACGCCGGGGCTGCCGAACACCGTCGTCGGGCCGACCAACGGCGCGCCCGGCGTTCCCTCGGTGATCGGCGGCGGGACACTCGGCGGGCAGAACGCGGTGACCTCGGCGGCCGCCCGCGCCGGCTACGGCACGGGCATGCCGCACCTGATGGGCGGCTTGGGGGGCACCATCGGCGGCGGTGGCGAGAACGAGGAGAACACGCACACGACGAACCTGCGGGAGGACCGCAACCCGTGGGCTTCCTCGCATGACGTGACCACGGACCTCCTCGGCAGGACGGGTGAGGCCTGATGGCTTCCCCCACCGGCCAGTGGCCGGAGATGACGACCGTGGGCGCGGTGAACCAGTCGCCGTCCTCCGGCATCCGCTTCGTCAAGGATCAGCTGAAGCCGACGTCGGCCGGCCTGGAGGACAACGCGGAGACGGCCGACGCGCTGGCCACGCGGACGAGCAGCGTCAACATCTACTACCCCATGGCGCTCATGGGCGTGAAGAGCGCCCACGAGCAGGCCCGCGACCAGGAGGCCGAGTCCGCCAGGGTCGCCGGCGAGGCGCTCAAGACGTGGCGCACCGCCCTGACGATGGCCGACGCCAACTACCGCAAGTCCGATGACGACAGCCAGTTCAAGCCGCCCGGTATCACCCCGGCGGGGCTCGGTGACCTCGGCGGTCTCGGGAACCTGGGCGGCCTGGGCAACCTGGGCGGCGCCGGCCTGAACCCGGGCGGCATCAACACCCCCGGTCTCGACCGGCCGGACCTCCAGACGCCCAAGCTGCCGCTCGACGACCCGAACCTCAAGACCCCCGATCTCAAGACCCCTGACCTCAAGACCCCCGACCTCAAGACCCCTGACCTGAACAGCCCGGATCTGAAGACCCCCGATCTCAAGACCCCGGACCTGAACAGCCCGGATCTGAAGACGCCGGACCTCAACAGCCCCGACCTCAACCGGCCGGACCTCAAGACGCCGGACCTGAACAACCCCAACCTCAAGACCCCGGACCTGAACGACCCGCGGTCGACGGGCCTGGCGGACTACCAGCCGCCGAACCTGCAAACACCGAACCTGCGCACCCCCGAAGTCACGCCGACCACCTACACGGGCGACCCGACCGCGTCGTACGGCAGGACAGGCACGGGCATGGGGACGGGCACGGGTACCGGCACGGGGCCCGGCTCCGGCCTCGGTGGCGCGGGCGCCGGCCTGGGCGGCGCGCGTGGCCTCAACGGCGCGGGCGGCGCGCCGATGATGCCGATGATGCCGCCGATGGGGGCGGGCGGTCAGGGCGACAACAAGGAAAGGGAGAGGGACACCTACGAGCTTCGCGAGGACGAGGGTGTCTGGATGGACCAGGACGGTATCGCACCCCAGACGCTGACCCACGAGGTGTGACCATGGGCCCCACTTTGACGCGCTACGTGACCGCGATCAGCATCCAGGCAGGTGCCGCCGTGTGGATCAGGCGGCTGTGGGCGGGGGCGATTCCTCTTTGCTTCGTGGCGTGCGCCGCGGACACCGAACCCATCGATGGCGGCGGGCGGTCGTACAAGTCCGCGGAGAAGGGCGGCGAGACGACGGAGATCGCCGCCGTGCGCGACGCGCTGGCCAAGTTCGAGAAGGACCTGCAGGAACGCGCCGAGTGGGAGGGCCCGGCCTGGGCCTCCTTCAAGCCGTACCTCGACGACTTCAAGGACGAGTGGAACAAGAAGGGCGATCATCGCGACGCCCTGGGCGAGGCGGTCAGCTCCCCCAAGGGGCTGATCGAGGCCGGTGCCTACCTGGCCGAGGTCACCTCTCTGGCCATGCTGTCTCTGGCCGTCTTCATGCGGGGGACGTGGGCGGCAGGCCCCGCGGGCGTGGTGGCGGGTGAGACGGCCGCGAGCACCGTGGGTCCGCAGATCGGCCGGATCTCCACCGGGGCGCTCAAGAAGATGACGCTCGTCGGCCTCGCCATCACCCCCATCGTGATGGCCGTCATGCAGCTCGGCCAGCAGCAGGCGGCGAAGTTCCAGGACATGAAGGCGATGCCCGCCTTCGACGCCCTCGGCCTGCAGTACGACAAGGCCTCGGGCCGCATCATGCCGAAGACGGTCGGCAACCAGACCTTGCCGGGGATGCCCCAGGGGTCGACGGGCCTGCCGGACACGTTCCCGGTCTGAGTACGGCGGGGCGGGCCTCAGCCGGGAATGGTGAGGACCTGCCCCACCCGCAGGACCGTCGGGTCGGGGCCGATCAGGTCGCGGTTGGCGTTGTAGATCTCCCGCCACCGGGATCCGTCGCCCCACACCTTGTCGGCGACCTCCCACAGCGAGCCCTCGTTCACCGACCACCGGTCGACGGTGGGCCGCTCCCACGACGGCAGTTGCTCGGGCACGTCCGACGTGTGCAGCGGCCGCCACACCCGGAACACGGAAGTCGGTGCGAAGCCGAGCGCCTGCTTCTGCGCGTCGGGCCCCAGCTTGGCCAGCCACGGAAGCTTCGAGGTGGCCCAGTTGCGCGCCGCGACGAAGCTGCCGAAGGCCATGCCGGACTCGGCGACCGCCGTACCGCTCTTGGTCAGCGTGGCCGCCCAGGAGGCGGCCGAGCCGCCCTGGAACAGGCCCTTGCTGAACGGCCCTGCGATGGGCAGGAAGACGCCCGCGAGGGTGGCCGCCGTGGTGATGCGCCCTGCCTGCGCGAACGTGAGGGGGGAGAGGTTGAAGATGCTCTCGCCCTTCATTCCCTGCGCGGCCATCTGGGTGCCGATGACGCCGCCGTAGACCCAGGCGGAGGTCTTGGCGTAGGAGCTGAAGCTCGCCGAGGCCAGCTTGGTCATGACCTTGACGTCGAAGGGGCGCAGAGCGGCCGTCTTGAGCATGTTCCCGATCTTCGGCACGACGGTCAGCCGGCCGGCGAGCGGCAGCCTGGACAGGACCATTCCCGCGGCCTTGAGCAACCCAGAGAGCCGTTGCAGCAGCGCGACCGCGGCCATGACCAGTTTGGTGGTCCTGAGGTAGGCCAGGTAGGCGGCCCAGAGGGAGGCGGCCAGCCGCAGCGCGAAGAACAGCGCCGCCCAGAGCACGGCCGTCCTGACCAGCTCGACGATGGCCTGCTTGGTCATCCTGGTGGCGGAGAGGACGGCCTCGAGAACCTCCGCGACGCCGACGCAGCTCTGCTTGAGGGCGGCGCGGGCCTTCGGGTCGACGACCTTGCCCCACGCCGTTCTGAACTGGTCGGCGGCCCCGCCCTGCCACTCCTGCACGATCTTGGCCACCGCCGGGTCGATCGCCTGGTGCAGGCGATCGAGGTCGCGGTCGAGCCGGCGGTGGGCGCCGGCGGCCCCCATCAGGCGGTCCTCGATGCGGTCGTCGAACATCCGGGGCAGCGCGTGCCACATGGCGGCCAGCGTGCTGAACAGCGGCCCGGGATTGAGCACCGTGCCGGGATCGAAGTCCCAGCCCCACGAGGCGGGGTTCCAGTTCCAGGTGAACGGGTTGACGCTGGGCTCTCGCGTCATCGGGGCGCCGCCTTCTCGTAGGCGTCCTCGGACCGGTCGAGCGCGACGGCGATGAACTGCAGCGCCTGGAGGAGGTCGGACAGGTAGGTGTCCACGCTCTCGTAGCGTCCCGGGTCGCCGACGTAGGCGTCGGCGACCTTCTCGGCGCCCGGGGCGAGCCCGAAGTCCTGCCGGGTCAGCGCGGCCGGAGCGAAGGCGTGCCGCATCGCGGCGACGTCGTCCATCTGATCGGCACACACCCGCATGGCCCTGCGGAGCGAGTCCGGCAGGTAGGTGAACCCTTGTGAATCCTGCCCCACAAACACTCCTTATCCGTTTTACGGGGGAGGATAGGAACTCGAGTTAACGGTGGTGAAATATTCGGTGTCAGATTTGAGGAGTTGTTGAGCATGCGGATCCTGCTCGTCGAGGACGACGACAGGTTCGCCGACGCGCTCGCGACCGCGTTACGGCGGCACGGACACCATGTCGAGCGGGCCCGTTCGGCCGCCGAGGCGCAGGCCGCGGCGGAGGACGCGGCGCGGGAGCTCGTCCTGCTCGACCTCGGACTGCCCGATCTGGACGGGGTGGACCTCCTGCGCCGCCTGCGCGCCGACTCGCGGATCGGGATCATCGTGGTCACGGCGCGGGGCGAGGAGGCGCAGCGGGTGCGCGGCCTGCGCGCCGGGGCCGACGACTACATCGTCAAACCGTTCGGCGTGGCCGAGCTGGAGGCGCGGATGGAGGCGGTCATGCGCAGGGTGCGCAGCCACCGCCCCACCGCGCGCGGCACCAGCACGTACGGCCCGCTCGACGTGGACGAGGTCGGCCGCGCGGTCAGGGTGAACGGCGTCGACGTCCGCCTCACCCGCAAGGAGTTCGACCTGCTGAACGCCCTGGTCCGCGCCGACGGCGCGGTGATCGGCAGGGACGGCCTGCTGGCCGAGGTCTGGCAGACCACCTGGCAGGGCGGGGCGCGCACGCTCGAGGTCCACATCGCCAGCCTGCGCGCCAAGCTCGGCGACCCCGGCCTGATCGAGACCGTTCGCGGCATGGGCTACCGCATGCGAACGCTGTGACATGCGCCGCCGCCTGCTGATCAGCTACATGTCGCTGCTGGCGCTGTCGCTGGCCGTCCTCATGGTGCCGCTGGCGGTCAACCTGGCCGTGCGCGAGACGCACGAGTCGTTCATCGAGCAGCAGGGCGACACCCAGCGCTTCGCCTCGCAGGCCGACCCGGCGCTCGGCCCGGCCAAGAACGTGGGGCTACGGGCCGAGCTGGTCCGCTACCACGAGCTGTTCGGCATCGGCGCCGCCGTCCTCGACGCCGAGGGCAAGATCGTCGCGGTGGCCCCGCCGACGCTGTCGCTCGGCGCGGCGCGCAGGCCCGTCGAGCGGGCCCTGTCGGCCGACCAGCGGCCCCCCGAGACGATCTGGCCGTGGCAGGCTGCCGACCTCGTCGTCGCGGTTCCGGTGATCCAGGAGGGCGAGGTGGTCGGCGCCGCGGTGACGATCGCGCCCACCGGCACGCTGCGCGCGCGGATCGCCGGTACCTGGGTGGTCCTGTTCGCCGGCTACCTGCTCGCTCTGGCGCTGACCTGGCTGGCGGCCAGACGGCTGGCCCGATGGACGCTCCGCCCGGTGCTCGAACTCGACGCCGTCACCCACGACATCATCCACGGACGGCTGACCGCCAGGGTCGCCAGGATGGACGGACCACCAGAGCTGCGGCGCCTGGCACGCTCGTTCAACCGTATGGCCGACACCGTCACGGACCTGCTCGAACGCCAGCAGGCCTTCGTCTCGGACGCCAGCCACCAGCTGCGCACCCCGCTGGGCGTGCTGCGGCTGCGGGTGGAGAACCTGGCCGACCACCTGAACGAGAGTGGGCTGCGCGAGCACGCGCTCACGGTGGAGGAGACCGACCGCCTCACCCGCATCCTGGAGGGGCTGCTGGCGCTGGCCACGGCGGAGCGCCACGACGGCCCCGGGCAGGTCGAGGTCGACGCGGAGGAGGTCGTGGACGGGCGTGTGGCGGCATGGCAGGGCCAGGGCGCGGTGCTGCGCCGTACGGGCGGGCTGGACGCGCCGGTCCTCGCGCTGCCCGAGGCGCTGGACCAGATCCTCGACGCGTTGATCGACAACGCGCTCAAGTTCGGCGCCCGCACGGTCACCGTCCACCTGGAGCGGGTGGCGGGACAGGCCGTGATCCGCGTGATGGACGACGGGCCCGGACTGCCGGAGGAGGAGCTCGCGCGGGCCACGGAGCGGTTCTGGCGCTCGGCCAGGCACCAGAACGTGGACGGCACGGGCCTCGGCCTGTCGATCGTCAACGTGCTGGCCGGTGCCTCGGGCGGCTGCGTCGAACTGCTGGCCCGCGAGCCCACGGGCCTGGAGGTCAGGATCTGCTTTCCCGGTAGTAGCGGATCGCGCCCTGATGCAGCGGCACGGGATGCGTGGCGAAAGCGGACCTGACGTTGAGCCTGCGCGCTTCCGGGTGCGCCCGCTCGAGCGCCTCCCTGTCGCTGAACAGCAGGCGCGTCAGGTCGTAGGCGAGGTCCTCGGCCATGCCCCGCCGGACGACCAGGTAGTCGGGCACGCCGATCGAGCCGCAGGCGGGCAGGCCGTACGTGGAGGCGGGGATGGTGCGCGGGCTGTAGAACTCGCCGTGCCTGCGCCGCATCGGCTCGGCGTGGTCGCGCAGGTCCACCAGGCGGACCAGCCGGCGCGCGGCCAGCTGGCTGATCGTCTGGGTGGGCAGCCCGCCGGAGAAGAAGAAGGCGTCGATCGACCCCGCCGCCAGCGCCGCGGCCGACGATGCCAGGTCGAGCCGGTCGACCGCGCGTGGCCTGACCCTGGCGAGGGACAGCAGCCGCCTGGCGATGATCTCGGTGCCCGAGCCGGCGGCCCCGCAGGAGACCCGCCGTCCGCGCAGGCCGGCGAGCGCCACGATGCCCGAGCCCGTACGCACCACCAGATGGAGGTAGTTGTCGTACAGCCTGGCCAGCGCGCGCACCGGCTGCGGCGCCTCGAACGGCGGCTCCCCGGCGACGGCGAGCGCGGCCGAGTCGGCCAGCGTGAAGGCCACGTCGGCCTGGCCGGCGGACACGAGCCTGAGGTTGTCCAGCGACGCGCCCGTGGCGATCACCTTCGGCCGCAGGCCGGAGCCCTCCGCGGAGATCGCCGCGGCCAGGCCCTCGCCGTAGTCGAAGTACACGCCGCCGCGCTGGCCCGTGGCGATCACCAGTGGCGTCGTCCCGTGCCCGCCCGCGCAGCCGGCCGGCGCGCCGAGCGGGGCCGCGAGCAGAGCGGCCAGCACCGCCCTGCGGCTACTGCCCGACCGCAACGGGGTTCAGCGCCTTGGCCGGATCGAGCGTCGGGCCGGGCGGGATGGCGTGGAGCAGATGGGTCGGCACCGGGGTCACGTCGGCGGCGTCGTAGCCGAGCTTGCCCACCAGGTCGCCCGACTGCAGCGGGAACTTGCGGCCCTGGTCGGTGATGAGCTCGTAGGTGTTGATCGCGGCCTGCTGGTTCTCTCCCGGCAGCAGCCCGGCCAGCGCGGCTCCGCCCGCCGGGAGGATCACCTGGTCGAAGTACTGCTCGCTGCCCGTCACCGCGGGCGGCTTGATGGTGATGGTGCTGCCGATCGTCAGCTTGGCCTTGACCGAGCCCTTGGCGGTGTCGGAGTAGACCGCGCACAGCGGCGACGTGCCCGGCACCGTGACGACCTTGGGGAGGGTTTGCGGCAGGCCGTTGCTCGTCCAGTTCTTCGTCGCCGACAGCCTGCTGTTGGCGGTGGCCGCGTCGATCTCGCGCTCGACGGCCCTGCCGCCGGGGTAGGCCGCCTTGATCCTGGTGTCCTGGAGGAACAGGCTCGCCTGGGTCTGGCTGATGGGCGCCAGGCCGTCGGACAGCAGGACGAACCACCGGTCGGGGCTGCCCGCGACGCCGGACGTGGTGAAGATCTGGCCGATCCTCGCGGCGCGCCCGTCCGGGCCCTTCGTCCGCCTGCCCAGGCCGTCGACCTCCGGCGCGCGGAAGTCGGGACCGTCGGGGATGGCGTTCAGCCAGGAGGCCGGCACCTTCCGGGTGGCGCTCGCGCCCAGCGCCTGCAGGCCCTCGGGCCCCACCCGCATCTTCTGGTCGTTGAAGATCACGTACGCGGTCGGCCGGCCGGTGCGCCGGGCCTCGACCACCACCATGGCGTCCGACCCGACCGGCCTTCCGCCCACCGGGATGCCGCCCAGCAGCGACACGAACTGCTTGCGGTCGCTCGACAGCGTGGGGTTGTCCATGACACAGGCTGACCACGGCCCTTTGACCAGCTTGTCCTTGGCCGGCAGGGAGTGGGGCAGGCCCGGGATGCCGACCATCGGGCCGCGCTCGAACTTCGCCAGCGAGGCGGCCTTCACGCTGCGCACCTGGACGTCCGTGCTGTCGAGCAGCAACCGCGCGGAGACGTAGTTGGCGACGGGCAGCAACCTGCCCTGCTGCTGGCTGTAGACGAACGTGGCGCCGCTGTCCTCCTCGACGAGCAGCTGCCCCGGGTCGGTGAGGTTGGTGGCGTGGCCCGGCTTGATCAGACCCCAGATCCCGAACCCGGCGACGACCAGCACCCCGATGAGCACGCCGCAGAACATCGCCACGTTCTGCCTGCGCATCGGCGACTCGGGAACGTCCGGTTCGGCCTGCAGGAGGGCCATGCCCATGCGCTGCATCATCAGCCGGTGGGCCTGGTAGAGATCCTTTCGGGTCTGCATGGAGGCCAGCATAGGAGGCTATGTCCAAGTTCCACATGACTTGGTCAGGTTCCACTACAGTCGAGATCACGATGACGGAGGTGGGCACATGGCAGAGCCAAGAGAAACGGTAAGCGTCGAGGACAGGTGGCCCGGTCTGGACCCGAAGCCCGGCGAGATCGACCTGACGTCGAAAGAGCAGCTTGTCAACATCCTCAAGGATCTGGCCGGTGCGCTGGAACGCCTCGAAGGACTGGAGGTCGGCTCGCTGCCCGACCTCAAGCGTCGTGCCCTGCTCACGAAGCCGGTCGTCATGGGGGGCTGGCCGGCGGGCGATGACTTCTTCGACGCGACCACCAATGCCTATACCTATGTCAGCCACATCTACGAGTCCATCAATTACAAGTTGCGAGCCGCGATCCAGAAGATCAACGACGGGGGCGGCCTCCTCGTGGACGTCGATGATCTGAACAAGGGGAGGCAGAGCGTCTGATGGTGGATGTCACGCCGAAGGAATACCCCGTCAAGGTCAAGGGCGCTGACTTCGAAGTCCACGGCGACCAGGCGGTGGAAAAGGTCAAGAGCATCATCGAGGGCCTGGACGCGCGCGCCATCGAGAAGGCCGGGGCCGCGTACCTCAGCGCCGGCACCATGCTGGCGCAGCTCATGAAGACGATCGAGGACGCCGCCTTCGCGATGGCGAAGATCTGGGGCGAGAAGTCGTCCGTCGACGCGCAGCAGTCCCTGCGCGCGATCTACGTCACCACGAAGAACCTGACGGGCTCCTGCAATGTGATTGGTCGTCAGCTCGAATCGCTCGGCAAGACCGTGATTCCCGCCTACCGCGATTACGGCGGGGATTACTCCTGGGCCGAGGGGCCCTCATGGACGCACGGCATCCCGGACCTCTGGGTCAACACCAAGGGCGACGGCGGCATGTGGTTCACCTCCGACAACGGCGCCGCCAAGGAGCATCTCAAGAACTTCCAGAAAGAACTCCAGACCATTCACGACCTGCTCCCGGAGTCGGTGCGCGAAGACCTGCCGGACATCACGCAGCAGAACGTACCGCCTCCCCAGATCACGCCTCCCAGGATTCCGAGCCCCGACGTCAAGACGCCCCCCTTCGACCCCACGAACTACGACCCGAACACCGGTGGCTACAAGCCCGGGAACGGCGGCTCCACGGGCAAGTGGCCGGACTACACCTTCCCGGACGGCAACGGGTCCGGCGGGAACGGGTCCGGCGGCAACGGCTCAGGCGGGAACGGGTCCGGCGGCAACGGCTCAGGTGGCAACGGGTCCGGCGGCAACGAGCCGAAGTACCCCGACTACCCCGGATCGGGCGACGGCTCGTCCACTGCTCCTCCGGGTGGAAGCGGAGTCAACCCCGTGAAGCTGCCCCACGACCCCACAGCAGGTATGAACACTCCCGACGCGCGCACCACCGAACTGGCCGACTTCCAGCGGCCCAACTTCGACAACCCGTCGAACAACCAGCAGATCGACGCCCGCACCGGGCTGCCCACGAACACCGGCACGAACACCGGGACGAACACCGGCACGAACACCGGCACGAACACCGGTACCGGCTCGAACACCGGCACCGGCACCGGCACGGGAACGGGCACCGGCACGGGATCGGGATCGGGCGGCTACGGGGCGGTCGCCCCGGCGAGCGCGCGCGGCACGAACGGCATCGGCACGGGCATGCCCATGCCGCTGGGCGGAGGAGCGCCGCACGGCCAGCAGGCGCAGCAGAGCGACCACTCGACCTGGCTGCTCGAGGATGAGGACGTGTGGGGCGGCGCCGCCGACGGCGTCACCAACCACACCCTGGGCCACCAGAACCCCAACCCGAGCCAGCAACAGGTCTAGCCGGGCAGCTCTAGCTGGGCAGCGCCGCCTGGACGGGGGTGACGGTGCCGAGCGTCACCAGCAGCCCCCGTCCCGGCGGCCCGCCGACCGCGCCGCGCGGCAGCCGTACGGTGAACAGGTCGCCGTCGGCGGGGCTCTGCACCGACAGCAGCAGTCCCGTGCGCGACTTGCGGGTCTCGGCGACGAAGCCGCGGTAGGCGGTCGCCAGGTCGGCCGTCGCGCCCGCGATGATCAGGCCGTGCTCGCCGTCCCTGCCGGTTCTGAGCGTCTCCTCCAGGAGCCGTCCCAGGGGCGAGTCGGGATTGACCAGCTCGGCGTCGTCGACGACCAGGACGTACCGGTCACGGCCGGACAGCAGCTCGCCCAGCCCGGCGGCGTCGCCGTCGAGGACGGCCAGCGCGCCCTCCAGACCGCGCAGCGGGCTGCGGCGGGGACAGACGGCGGCGACGGGCGTGCCGGTGGCGACCAGCGACCGGGCGGCCGTGAGCAGCGCGGAGGAGCGCCCCGACCGGGGCGGGCCGGCGATCACCGCGCCGGGGCCGTGCGCCAGCAGGTCCACGCCGACCGGGGCGAGCGCGTCGCCGCCCACCCCGAGCAGGGCCCACAGCGGACCCTTCGGCGCGGGGCCGAGCTCCAGGGCCTGGCTCGCGGTCACGCGCATCGGCAGCGCGTCGACGCGCAGCGGCGGCTCGCCCTCGGGCTCGCGGGCGCGGGCCAGCTTCTGCAGCGCGGCGACCTGCGCGGGACCTGACGGGTCGGGGTCGAGCAGCGCGATCTGGCTCTCCACGACGCCCTGCTCCCGCACGGACAGCGCGCGGCCCTGCGGCATCGCGGCCGGCAGGTCCTTCCCCGGCAGCCCGGCCAGGCCGTAGTCGGCCGGATCGGCCAGGCGGAGGACCAGCCGCTCGTCGAAGACCGTCGACACCTGGCCGAGCAGCGCCGAACGGTCGCCCGTCACCACCGCTCGCAGCCCCACCGCGGGACCCTCCCTGAGCAGCTGCAACAGCCCCTCGGTGAGCCTGCCGTAGTCGTAGCCCTCGAACGCGGCGACGTATCCCTCCCACCTGTCGAGCATCAGCACCAGCCACGGCAGCCGGTGGCCCGCCGCCCGGTACTCGGCCAGCGAGGCGTGGCCCGCCTCGGCCAGCAGCTGCTGCCTGCGGCCGACCTCCTCGCGCAACCCGGCGAGCAGCCGTTCCACCCGGTCGAGCTGGTCGCGCGTCACGACCGCGCCGCAGTGCGGCAGCGCGACCAGGGGCAGCAGCGCGCCGGACCCGCAGTCGACGGCGTGGACGTGCACGTCGGCGGGGGAGTACCCGGCGGCGATGGCGCCCGCGATCGTGCGCAGCGCGGTGGACCGGCCGCTGCGCGCGGCGCCCGCGATCAGCAGGTGCCCGCCCCGCTCGAGGTCGAGCCGCAGCGGCCGCCGCGCCTGCGCCCACGGCAGGTCGCTCACCCCGAAGGCCAGCCCCTCCGGCCGGTCGAGGACCACCTGCTCGGGCAGCGGCGGCAGCCACGGGCTCGGCTGCTCTGGCACGCCGGCCCGCTCCGCCGCCACCGCGATCGTGTCGGCCAGGATCGCCAGGTCGCTGATCGCCGCCCCCTGGAGGGGTTCGGGCGGCGGCGGCAGCGCCCTGCCCAGCGCGTGCCAGCCCAGCTCGACCGCCCGCAGCCGCGCCTGAGCGTCGCCGGGCGCCCGGCCGCCCACCCGCGCCGCCTGGACGGCGACCGCCGCCCCCGCGCCCGACCTGACGTAGCACCGGCCCGGCGTCGCCTTGGAGATGTGCGCGGCGTCGGGAAGGCCGATCACGTCGGCCGACTCGGCCGCCTCGGTCACCCTGAGCGCGATCCGCAGCGAGGTGTTGGCCTGGATCTCGGCCGTCACCACTCCGGCCGGCCGCTGCGTGGCCAGGATCAGGTGGACGCCGAGCGACCGCCCCCTGCGCGCGATGTCGACCAGCCCCGCCACGAAGTCGGGAAGCTCGGCGACCAGCGCCGCGAACTCGTCGATGATCAGCACCAGGCGCGGGAGCGTGCCGTCGTGGTCGTCGATGTCCTTGGCGCCCGCCTCCAGCAGCAGCCGTTCCCTGCGCCTGAGCTCGGCGGCCAGCGAGGTGAGGGCGCGCTGGGTGAGGTGGCCGTCGAGGTCGCTGACCATGCCGACGGTGTGCGGGAGCCTGGCGCAGTCCTTGAACGCCGCCCCGCCCTTGTAGTCGATCAGCACGAACGACAGCTGGTCGGGCCGGTTGCGCGCGGCCAGCGCGCAGATGAGGGTCTGCAGCAGCTCCGACTTGCCCGCGCCCGTCGTGCCGGCGACCAGGGCGTGGGGGCCGTCGGCGGCGAGGTCGACGGTGAACGGGCCCTCGGGCCCGACGCCGAGCACCGCCCGCGTGGTCGGCGCGGACCACTGGACCGGCGGGTCGAGCAGGTCGAGCAGGCGCACGGTCTCGGGCAGGCTGCCCGACGGGTCGTCGCGGGAGACGTCGCGAAGCGGCGACAGCGCCCTGGCCAGGCGCTCGCACCACGACGGCGGCACCCGGTCGGCGAGCACGGCGCCGAGAGCGTCGAGGCCGCCGCCGCGCAGCCGTACCAGGCCGTCGGGGCCGCACGTGGCGACGGTCTCGCACTCCTCGGGCAGCAGCCGCTGCTCGTCGTCGACGGCCAGGGTGTACACGCCGGCGCGCGGGCCCTGCCGCAGCACCTGCGGCATGCCGGGCAGGCCGCGCAGCACCTGCGCGCCGTCGAGCACGACCAGCACGTCGTAGGGACGCTCGTCGTAGGCGGGCCGCCGGTCGGCCGCCTCGGGGCCGCCCAGGTCGTCCCAGCCGGTCGGGACCTTCCCGAACTCGGGGATCGAGGTGCTGAGCCGTTCGTCGACCAGCGCGGTCAGCTCCGCCACCCGCCTGCCCGCCGACTCGGGGTCGGCGCCGACCAGCGCCACGCAGTCCTCGCCACGGTGCGGCGCGCAGTGCGGCAGCCAGCGGACCCAGCCCCACCGCTCCCGCGCGTCGGTGCTCGCCGAGAGCACCACGATCGCCAGGTCGCGCGGGCTGTGCAGCGCCGCCGCCTGGGCGACCAGCCAGGCCACCAGGCCGGCGGCCTCCTCGCGCGGCCCCGTGACGCCCGCGACCCCGAGCCTGCGCATCGGCAGCGCCACCGGCACCTTCTCGCACACCGGAACGGGGTACGGCACGTCGAAGTCCAGCTCGGCCGGCAGGTCGGCGAGCCCGACGCGCAGCCGGAGCGCGTCGGCGTCGTGGATCCTGCGCTCCCACAGCCGCCCGCGCGGCCCGGTCGCCGTCAGCAGCACCTCGGCCGGGTCGGGGGCCGCCGCCCTCCTGGCCCGCTGGTCGTTCCTGCGGGCCAGCTCGACCTCCTCCTGGAAGAGGGCCAGCTCCTCGCGGTACCGCCTGACGGAGCGCTTGTGCTGCCTGCGCCCGTGGCGCCGCTCGCTCCACCACTGACCGACCATGATGAGCGGCGTCATGAGCGCGATGAGCAGGTAGTACCACTGGCCGGTGACCAGCATCATCGTCACGCCCAGCACCGCGGGCAGGAAGGCGGCCAGCAGCTGCAGCCGCATCGTCTCCACGCGCCCTGGCTCCCGCGGCACCTCGAACCCGCGCGCCGTGTCGGGCCGCTTCAGCCGTGGCGGGCGGTTGTAGGACAGGCCGCCGTCGGGGTGCGGCGCCAGGTGCGCGTCGGCGGGCTCGATCGCGGTCAGCGTGAAGATCGAGGAGCCGGCGGTGAGGAAGGCGTGCTCGGGCCATTCGACGGCGGCGGTGACGGGCTCGCCGTCCAGCAGGACGCCGGGGGGCTCGCCCGCCGGCGGGGTGTCCCGCAGCGCCAGCTCGTCGAGCTCCTCGGCGTACCTGCCTTTCGCCTTCTTCCTGGGCGGCTCGGCGGGCGGGCGTGGCGGTGGCTCGACGGTGATCTCGGCGGGGGTGATCCTCACGACCGCGGCCTCGGCGGCCAGCGCCGGATCCCGTACGGCCATCGCGCACGTGAGGTCGGCGCCGATGACGTGCACGCCCAGGCCCAGGCGGTGGACGGCGCCCGCGTCGGGGCCGCCGACGACCCTGACCTCGGCCACCCCGCCGGGCTCGGCCACCACGGTCAGGCCGGCCAGGCGGGGGTCGAGGGTGATCGTGTCGCCGTCGCGCAGGACCGCTCGGGCGGGCGCCCTCGGGTCGGCGGGCCGGCCGTCGCGCCACACCGTCGGCCCCCCGAACCCGAGACCGGTGTCGCTCACCGGAGGTGCCGCCACGCGCGGCGCGTCACGCTGCCGGGGGACGTGGGGCGGTTCGCCGAGTCCGTACGGCGCGCGGCTCCTGGGCAGGCGGACCACCTTGGCCAGCGGCTCGCCGGGCGGCTCGGCCAGCGCCTCGGCCACCTGGGCGACCGTCGTGGCCGCGGTGCCCTCGATCACGACGTCACGGTCGCCGCGCTCGTCGAGCACGGTGAGCATGATCCGCATGTGCCGTCTCCTCGGGATCGGACCGGCGGCCACGCTAACGCGCGCCTGCCGTACCCGCCGCCCGGACGACGACATCGGCATGAATCCTCGCGGGACCCGACCCCGCGCCCGGGTCAGGAAGGGCGGCGCCGGTGCGCCAGCGTGCGGTCCTTCAGCTCCTCGGCCTTCTCCTCCAGCAGCCCGGCGTACGCGTTCACCTCGGCCGTCACCTCGACCAGGTTCGACGCCGCGCGGTGCAGCCGCCCGACCACCCGCGAGGTCGCGGGAGCGCCGGCGACCCGCGCCACCCAACGCCGGCGGAGCCGGGTGAAGAACCCGCCCATCCTGCTCATGTCGCCCAGCATCGCACAGTTTGAACAGGTTCAGGGGGACGGGCGCGTGAATTCTGTGACCAATGTGGTTGCTATCACTGAATAACGGGGCAATTCAAGTGACTTTAATGAACGGGTCTGGTTGACAGCCTCCCACCTGCGAAACGAGCATTAGTCCTCGCATTCGGGCCCCGCGCCAGGCCGGTAGATGCACATAATGGCCTGAATTCCGCAAATTCATCATGGGAGCCCCCCACCTATGAGGACCAGCGAAAAACCCGCCGCCAACGCGGCGGGACCCGCAGGCGCGCTCTCCAGCAGCACGTCACGCAAGCTCCCCGTGCCGCCCCGCGAGCGGAAACCCGCGCTCGCCGCGCTCGCCGTCCTCCTCATTCTCGGTGGCGCGCTGGCCACCACCCTGCTGGTGATGCGCAGCGGCGACCGCATTTCCGCGATCAGAGTCGTGCAACAGATCGGCGCGGGTCAGAAGATCTCCCCGAACGCACTGGAAGAAGTGCAGATAGCCGATACCGGCATCGATTATGTGGCGTGGTCGCGGCGGTTCGCGGTGATCGAGACCTACGCGAGCGTGACCCTCCTGCCCGGCACCCTCCTCACCGACCAGATGACCGTCACCGCCAGCCAGGAGCTCGGCCCAGGCAAGGCGAAGGTGGGGCTCGCGCTCAAGCCGGGACAGGCGCCCGCCGGGCTGAAGGAGGGCGACCGCGTGCAGGTCATCCACGTGCCCGGCAGGTCGGCGACCGCGCAGGGCAGGGTGCTGGCCCCCAACGCCCTGGTCCACGTCGTGGGCGCGCCCACCAGGTCAGGATCGGCCGGACTGGTCACGGTGATCGTCGACGCCACCGTGTCGCCGCAGATCGCCGCCTACGCCTCCAGCGGCGAGATCGCGGTGGCCGAGCTGCCGGGAGCGCGCTGACGTGGCGCTGATCGTGCTGGCCGCCGACAAGGGCGCGCCGGGCGTCACCACCGCGGCGACCGCGCTCGGCGCCGTCTGGCCGCGCGCCGTCCTGCTGGCCGAGTGCGACCCGGCGGGCGGCGACCTCGCCTACCGGCTGCCCGCCGCCGACGGCGGCATGCTCAACCCCGGCCGGGGCCTGCTCACCCTCGGCGCGACCGCCAGGCGCGGGCTCGAACCAGGGCAGATCCACGAACACACGCAGAAGATCATCGGCGGGCTCGACGTCCTGGCCGGGCTGACCCACGGCGAGCAGGCGGCGGGGCTCACCTGGATGTGGGGGCCGCTCGGCCGCGCGCTGGCCGGCCTGCCGTACGCGGACGTGCTGGCCGACTGCGGCAGGCTCGGCGGCCACCCGCAGACGGACGAGCTGATCGCCGAGGCCGAACTCCTCGTGCTGTTCACCAGGGCCAGCCTCGACCACGTCGCCCACCTGCGCGAACGCCTCGCCGTCCGGCCCAGAGGGCCACAGGTCGGGGTGGTCGTCATCGCCGACCCGCGCAGCTACCGCGCCTCCGTCGACGAGGTGCGCAGGATCGTCGGCGGCCAGGCGGCGTTCGTGGCGGGGCTCGCGCACGACCCCAAGGGGGCCGAACTGCTGCGCGGCCAGTGGGGCGGCAGGCTCGACCGCTCCCTGCTCATCCGTACGGCCCGCGAGCTCGCCGGACGCCTGTCCGCCCAGGTGAGGGTGCCATGACGCTCGACCATGCGCTGGTGAAGCGCTTCCGCCAGGAGGTCGGCGACCGGCTGGCCCACCAGCGCCGCCTCGACCAGGCCAACGGCATGCCCGCGATGACCGGCGAGGACGAGCGGCAGTTCGCCAGGGCGCTGATCTCCCAGGTGCTGGAGGAGTTCGCGCGCGGCGAGATCGGCTCCGGCCGTACCCCTCCGACGCTGGAGGAGGAGGAGGCGCTGGCGGCCGGGATCCACGCCGCACTGTTCGGCGTCGGCCGCCTCCAGCCGCTGCTCGACGACCCCGACGTCGAGAACATCGACATCAACGGCTGCGACCGCGTCTTCGTCGGCTACGCCGACGGCCAGGAGCTCACCCACGAGCCCGTCGCCGAGTCCGACGAGGAGCTGATCGAGCTCATCCAGATCCTGGCCGCCTACTCCGGGCTGTCCAGCCGGCCGTTCGACACCGCCAACCCGCAGCTCGACCTGCGCCTGCCCGACGGGTCGCGGCTCTCGGCCGTCATGGACGTGACGGTCAGGCCCGCCGTGTCGATCCGGCGCGCCAGGCTCGGCAAGGTCTTCCTGTCCGACCTGGTGGGCAACGGCACGCTGAGCCCCACCCTGGCGCGCTTCCTCACCGCCGCGGTCGCCGCCAGGAAGAACATCATGATCGCCGGGTCCACCAACGCGGGCAAGACGACGCTCCTGCGGGCCCTGGCCAACGAGATCCCCGCCGCCGAGCGGCTGATCACCGTCGAACGCGCGCTGGAGCTCGGCCTCGACCAGTTCCCCGACCTGCACCCCAACGTCGTCGCCTGCGAGCAGCGCCTGCCCAACGCCGAGGGCCAGGGCGAGATCACCATGGCCGAGCTGGTGCGCAGGTCGCTGCGGATGAACCCGTCCCGCGTGATCGTCGGCGAGGTGCTCGGCGACGAGATCGTCACCATGCTCAACGCCATGACGCAGGGCAACGACGGCTCCCTGTCGACCATCCACGCCAACTCCAGCATGGAGGTCTTCAACCGCATCGCCACCTACGCGCTCCAGGCCGCCGAACGGCTCCCGGTCGACGCCACCCACATGCTCATCGCCGGCGCGATCGACTTCGTCGTCTTCATCGAGAAGCGCAACGACTACGCATCCGGCGGCACGCTGCGGCGCTTCGTCTCCAGCGTCAGGGAGGTGAACGGCGTCGACGGGCGCGTCCTGTCCAGCGAGATCTTCGCGGCCGGGCCGGACGGCTCCGCCGTACCGCACGCGCCCGTCTCCTGCCTCGACGAGCTCACCCCCCACGGCTACGTCCCGGGAGCATGGTGATGATCGGCCTCGACCCCCTGGCCATGTTCGCCGGCGCCGGCGCCGGCGCCGGCATCTTCCTGCTGGTCCTCTCCATCCACGGCGTCCGCCCCCGCCCCCGGCCGGCCTCGCGCGGGCTGCTCCGCACGCTGTCCACGCGTACGGCGGTGGCCGCGGTCCTCGCCACGGTGATCCTGGCCGTCACCCAGTGGCCGGTGATGGCGGTGGGCGCCGCGCTGCTCGTCTTCGCCTGGCGCGGCCTGTCCGGCGGCGCGGCCTCCGAACGGGCCGCCATGGTGCGCCTGGAGGGCCTGGCGGCCTGGACCGAGTCGCTGCGCGACACGATCGCCGGCGCCGCCGGACTGGAACAGGCCATCCCCTCCTCGATCCGGGCCGCCGCGCCGATGCTGCGGCCCCACCTGCGGGCCATGGTCGACCGGCTGCACACGAGGATGGCGCTGCCGCAGGCCCTGCGGCTGTTCGCCGACGAGCTCGACGACCCCTCCGCCGACCTGGTCGTCGCGGCGCTCATCCTCAACGCCAGGCTGCGCGGGCCCGGCCTGCGCGACGTGCTGGGGGCGCTGGCGGTCTCGGCCAGGGAGGAGCTGGACATGCGCCGCCGGGTCGAGGCGGAGCGCCGCTCCACGCGCAGGTCCGTGCAGATCGTCGTGCTCACCGCGCTCGGGTTCGCGGCGGCGCTGGTGGTGTTCAACCCGTCCTACGTGGCCGAGTACCGCTCGTGGTTGGGCCAGGCGGTTCTCGTCGTGGTGGCGGGGCTGTTCGGGGCGGGGTTCGCGTGGATGCGGCGGCTGGCCCGCTTCGACAAGCCGACCCGCCTGCTCGCCCTCGACCAGCCCAAGCCCGCCGCGCACCGCCCGCCGAACGCCTCGGGCGCCTCAGGCGCCGCAGGCGACTCGGGGGTCGGCTCGGCCGGTCCGGTCGGTCCCGGCCCGCGCGGTCCGGTCGGTCCGGTCGGTCCGGCCGGTCCGGTCGGCTTGGGTGGCTTGGGCGGTCCCGGCTCGGGCGGTCCGGGTGGCTCGCCGTACCTGAGAGGAGGCCTGGATGGTTGAGGGCGTGCTGGCCGGAGGGGCCCTCGGGCTCGGGGTCTTCCTCCTGACGCGGGCGATCTTCCCCGCCCGCCCCGGGCTCGTCGCCCGCCTGATGGCCCTCGACGCCGCCAGGCAGGACGCCGACGCCCCGCGGCTCCCGCCGATCCTGCCCGAGGAGGAGGTCAGCGCGTTCCGGCGCGGCCTCGGGGTACGGCTGGCCCGGTTCTACGCCACGCGGGGCTGGGAGGTCCGCTCGATCAAGGCCGACCTCGCGCTCGTCGGACGCTCGTTCGAGGGGTTCCTGGCCACCAAGGCGCTGCTGGCCGCCTCGGGGTTGCTCGCCTTCCCCGTGCTCGTCGGGTGGCTGACGCTGATGGAGTGGGGCGTCTCGCTGACCGTCCCGTTCTGGGCGGCGCTGGCGGTGTCGCTGGTCTTCTTCCTGCTGCCCGACCTGCAGATCAGACGCGACGCGGCGGCCAAGCGGCGCGACTTCCGCCACGTCGTCGGCGCCTTCCTCGACCTGGTCGCCATGAACCTGGCCGGCGGGCGCGGCGTCCCCGAGGCGCTCATGATGGCCGTCTCGGTCAGCGGCGAGTCGCCGAACTGGGCGATGTCCCGCATCAGGGAGGCGCTCAGCGGCGCGCGGATCGTCGGCATCACCCCGTGGCAGGCGCTCGGCCAGCTCGGCGAGGAGATCAACGTCGACGAGCTGCGTGACCTGTCGGCGGCGCTCGGGCTGGTCGCCGACGACGGCGCGAAGGTGCGCGCCTCCCTGACCGCCCGCGCCGCCACCCTGCGCCGTCGCGAGCTCGCCGAGATCGAGGGGCGGGCGGGCGAACGGTCCCAGTCCATGCTCGTCGCCCAGCTCCTGCTGTGCGCCGGGTTCGTGATCTTTCTCAGTTTTCCCGCCGCGATGAAGATGTTGGGGTCCTGATGAACCATCCCTGGATCGTGTACCTGACGGCCTACCTCGGGGTTCGCCTGCACCGCGCCCGCACCGCCCCCACCCGCGGGGCGTCCGCCGTCGAGTGGGTGATCATCACCGCGATCATCGCGGGAGTGGCGCTCGGGCTCGCGACGCTCATCAAGACGCTGGTGGAGCAGAAGCAGTCCGACCTCCAGAACAGCTTCGGCGGCGGCGGGTCCGGCGGCGACGAGTGAACCCTGGTGGCGCGGGGCGGCGGCGGGTTCGGCGGCGACGCGCGAGCCCCGGTGGCGTGGGGCGGCGGGAACGAGGGGCCACGGTGGTCGAGCTGGCGCTCGTCATGCCGGTCGTGCTCGCCGTGGTCCTGCTCATCGTGCAGGTCGCGCTCTGGTTCCACGGACGGCAGGTGGCCGACGCCGCCGCGCGGGAGGGGGCGAGGGTCGCCAGGTCGGCCCCGTTCGACTCGACGAGCTGGCAGGACGAGGCCGTCGCCAGAGCCGAGGACGTCGCCCGCGCCATCGGTCCTCGCATCCTCGGCGGCGCCGCCGCGTCGGCCGTACCGAGGGGGGCCGACGAACGGTGGGTGACGGTGACGGGCAGCGCCGTCCAGGTGATCCCGCTGCTCCCCGACCTGTCGTTCACGATCACGGCGACGTCGGGTGGCCCGGTGGAGTGCTTCCGCCCCGACAACGGAGGCGAGGACTGCCGTTGAGCACGATGAACGCCGACAGCGGCTCGATGGCCGTGGAGACCGTGCTGCTGGCCCCGGTCTTCCTGTTGTTCCTGCTGTTCCTGGCGGGCGCGGGACGGCTGGTCGAGGCGCAGGGCGAGGTGAACGGCGCGGCCATGGACGCCGCGCGGGCCGCCTCCGTCCAGCGCACGCTCGACGCCGCCGAGGCCGCAGCCACGGACAGCGCCCGGTCGGCGCTGGAAGGCGAGTGCGACGCCCCGCGGGTCTCGCTGTCGGGAACCCGGTGGGAGGAGGGCGGCCAGGTGCAGGCCGCCGTCACCTGCGAGCTGGACCTGGAGTTCCTGGGCTTCGGGGCCGGCAAACGGATGACCGGCACCTCGGTCGTCCCCCTGGAGCAGTTCAGGAGGGTCGAGTGAGCGGCGAGCGCGGGTCGATGTCGGTGTTCACCGTGCTGTTCTCGGTGGTGGTCTTCCTGCTGGCGGGCCTGCTCGTGGACAGCGGTGCGGCGACCAACGCCAGGCTGCGCGCCGCCGACGTGGCCGAGCAGGCGGCCAGGGCGGGCGCGGACCGGATCGACGTGGAGCACCTGCGCCAGACCGGCCAGGCCCGCCTGCTGGGCCAGGACGAGGTGTGCGCCCGCGCCGCGGAGGTGGTCGAGGCCTACTCCTCCGCCTCCTCGGCCGCCTCCTCCGATGTACGGCCCGCCGCCTGCACGGTCACCGACGCGCAGACGCAGGTGACGGTCGCGGTACGGGTGCGGTGGACGGCGTACTTCCTCGGAGCGCTGGGCTTCCCAGGCGCGCAGATGGAGGGGCAGGCCACCGCCGCGCCCGACGCCCGCTGAGCCAGACCGAACCACGTCACCCGCCGGCCCGGCCCGCGGCGGGTGACGACGCTGGATGTGAAGGAGGGAGAGGCCATGCCGACGCGAGAACCCGCGCGCGCGGACGGTCCCGCACACCCCGAAGACGGTACGGCCCCTGCCGCGCCCGGTCCCGCGAAACCAGCGGAGCGGCCGGTGCGACCGACCGACGATCCCGGGCGGCCGGTGCGCGGTTCGGAGGGTCCTTCGGGTGGCGTTGGGCGGCCGGCTGACCGGTCGAGGGGGGCCGGTCAGCGGCCGAGGCCCGCCCCCGTGCGCATCCCGTCGAAACGGACGCCCGGTGACATCGTCGCGGGGCTCGGCGCGCTCGTGGTGCTGGTCGCGCTCGTGGGCGGCGTGCCGTACGCGCTGCTGACGCTGGCGGGCCCGCCTATCTCGCCCGAACTGCTCGACCTCGACCTCCTGACCAGCCAGGTCGGGCCCGGGACGGTCGTCGCGCTGATGGTGCTGCTGGTGTGGCTGGCCTGGTTCCAGCTGTTCGTGTGCGTGGTCGTCGAGGTCTACGGCGGGGTGCGCCGGGTCGGCATGCCGGCGCGCGTGCCGCTGTCGGGGGCGACGCAGGCGCTGGCCAACAGGCTGGTGTCGGCGGTGCTGCTGCTGTTCACGGCGGGGGCGGTGGTCGTGCCGGTGTCCGGGCTGGGCGCGCCGGTCGCGCGGCCCGCGATGACCGCGGTGGCGTACGCGGCCCCGGTGCCCGAGGCGGAGACGGTCGCCTACAAGGCCAAGAAGGTCTACACCGTGCAGCCGCCGCACGGCAGGCACCACGAGAGCCTGTGGGAGATCGCGGAGAAGTGCCTGGGCGACGGGCGGCGATATCCGGAGATCTTCCAGCTGAACCAGCACAAGGAGCAGCCCGACGGGTCCCGCCTGCGGATGGCGGACCTGATCAGGCCAGGCTGGGTGCTGGACATGCCGGACGACGCGGTCAACGTGCACATCGTGCCCGCCGGGCAGTCGAGGGAGCGGACGCTGGAGGAGCACCCCGGCCCGCCCCGCGAGACGCCGGCCACGGTGGGGGAGAAGGCCGGACCCGGCCGCCAGGACTCACGGACCCAGCAGCCGAAACCCGAGGCCACCAAGCAGGCCGAGGCCACCAAGCAAGCAGAGGACGCCAAACGGGCGGAGGCGGCCATGCAGGCAGAGGACGCCAAGCGCGCGGAGGCAGCCAAGCAGGCGAGGGAGGCCAAGCAGGCGGAGGAGGCCAAGCGCGCGGAGGAGGCGAAGAGGGCTGACGAGGCCGCGCGAGCGCACGATACCGAGCGGGCCGAGGCGGCCGAGACGGCCGCGCGCGATGCGGGCCGCCCGCCGGGGCAGTCCGGCGGCGCCGGCGACCGGTCCGATCGCGCCGACCTGAATCCCGGGCTGGACCTCGTCGACTACCTCGCGGGCGCGTCCCTGGCCGCCGCCGGTCTGCTGGTGATCCTCGGCGGCAGGCGGCGCCGCCAGCTCTGGCACCGCGCCTTCGGCCACCGCATCGCCCGCCCCCGCGACGACGCCGCCAAGGCCGAGGTGGCGCTCCGCCTCGGCGCCGACGCCCCCGGCGCCCGCATGCTGGACATCGGCCTGCGCCTGCTCGGCGCCGAGCTGGCCGCCCAGGACCGTGTCCCGCCCACCGTCTACGCCGCGCACCTGTCCGCCAGGACCCTCGACCTGTGGATCCATCCGGCCTCCCAGGACGCCCCCGAGCCCTGGGAGGCGCAGGACGGCGGGCAGGTCTGGCGGCTGGCCGCCCACGCGGGCAGGCTGCTGGAGGAGCAGCACGGCGGCGCGCCGTACCCGGGGCTGGTCTCGCTGGGCACGGACGGCGGCGGCCGCGTCCTCGTCGACCTGGAGGCCGCCCACGGGCTGATCAACATCCGCGGCCCGCACACCACCGCCGCCCTGGCCGCCCTGGCGGTCGAGCTGGCCACCAACAGGTGGTCGGACGAGATGCGGGTCACGCTGGTCGGCTTCGGCGAGGAGCTGACCGCGATCGCCCCTGGCCGGGTCAGGTCCGTGGGAAGCCTGTCGGAGGTCCTCCCGGAGCTGGAGAGGTCGGCCGCGCCGCGCCAGGAGGTGCTGACCGGGCGGGTCAACGGCCGCTCGCATCTGGCCCACTACCTGCTCAGCGCCGTCGCGCCCACCCAGGAGGAGGCTCGCCGCCTGGCGTTGCTCGCCAGGAAGGACACGGCGGGCTTCGTGGTCACGGGGGAGGTGCCGCACGCCACCTGGACCATGGAGATCACCGAGGACGGCCGCGCCCGCGTCCCCGAGCTGGGCCTGGAGGTGACGGCGCAGCTGCTGCCCCGCCGCCACTACCACGCGCTGCTGGATCTGTTCGACACCGCCGGGCGCCACGAGGGCGAGGCGATGCCGGACCCCGAACCGCTGGAGGACCTGCACCCGCCCGCCGTCGAGATCAGGCTGCTCGGCCCGGTCGAGGTCATCGGCCCGGAGGCGATGGAGGAGGGGCGGATGGAGCTGGCCACCGAGCTGCTGGTCTACCTGGCCACGCACCCGGGCGGGGTCCATCCCGTCGTGCTCGGCGGCGTGCTGTGGCCGCGCGGCGTGCAGGCGCTGGTCCGCGACGCCACGATCGCGCGGGTCGCGCACTGGCTCGGCGAGGAGCACCTGCACACCGACGCGGCGGGCCGTCTCAGGCTCGGCCCGGAGGTGCGCACCGACTGGATGCTCTTCCGCGAGCTGGTCAGGCGCTCGCACGACGACCCGACCGCGCGCGCCGTCCTGCTGGAGAGGGCGCTCGGGCTGGTCAGGGGGCCGCTGCTGGCGGGCAGGCCGGCCGGCAGGTACGCGTGGCTGGCAGCCGACGAGCTGGAGTACGACGTGGCGGCGGCCGTCGCCGACGCCGCCCACCGGCTGTGCGAGGTCAGGCTGGCCCACGGCGACGCGGACGCGGCGGTGGCGGCGGTGCGGGCGGGACTGCTGCTCGCCGCCGACGACGAGGGCCTCTGGCGTGACCTGTTGCGCGCCACGCACGCCACGGCCGACCCGGTACGGCTGCGCGCCGTCGTCGAGGGCCTGACGCGCCGGGCCGCCTCGCACCCGTACGGCGGCGGCATGGCGCCCGAGACCGAGGCGCTCATCGACGATCTGCTGCCGTCATGGCGGATCCACGTGGTCAGGGAGTCGTCGGCATGACCCATACCGAAACCCGCACCTCATTGGCTCCCGGACGGCGGGGAGACCTAGCGTGATCCGCATGCGTGGGCTGATCGCACCGGTGGTCGCCGCCCTGCTCGGGGCCGGTTGCGCGGCCTCCGGTGGCGACCGGCCCTTCGCGCCGCGCCAGGCGGTCGCCCCCGCGACGGCCGCCGCCGTCCCCTCGACCGAGACGATCCCGGTGGGGCCGAGGACGAAGGTGCTGGTGGAACGGCCCGCCACCGCCGACCTGCGGCAGGCCGCGCTGCTGACGGCGTTCACCGACATCTACGCCGGCATGTGGAAGGCGGTTCTCACCGGCGACGACGCCTACCTGGCGAGGGTGGCCGACCCTGGCGGCCGCGCGGCGCTCGACTGGGTGGAGAGCTTCGCCGGACGGTCGGTGCGCGGCACCGCGCGGATCTACGCGATGAACGTGACGGCCGTCATGGACGGCGGCGCCGAGGTCGCCGCCTGCGTGGACGAGACGCGCCTGCGGCTGCTGACGGGCAGGGGCGGCGTCGCCGTACCGACCCAGCCCGCCTGGACGCGCGCCGCCTACCTGCAGGCCATGATCCTCGCCCGGGGCGACGACGGCGTCTGGCGGGTCAAGGACTTCAGACACGGCAACGAAGGGTGCGCCCGATGAACCGCCTCCTCTCCGCCGCCGCCGCGGGACTCCTGCTGCTCGACCCGGGAGGTCCGCGCGGCGACGGCTTCCAGGACGGCCGGACGGCCGGCGTCCGCCTCGAGAACTCCAAGATCGTGATCACCGGGAACGGCGCCAGGAGCGGGAAGGGCGACGGCTACCAGCTCGACCGCCCCTGCTGGTACGAGCCGGGGCCGGACGCCTCGGAGATGTTCAGGACCCAGGAGGACGTCAGGGCCTACTGGTTCCGGATGCACCCCGACGGCACGGAGGCGCAGTTCCAGGCCTTCCTCAAGCAGTTCAAGGACAAGATCGGGCAGCCGGGCCGCTGGTGGACCCCCGCCTACAACGAGGCCGACGCGCGGGGCAGGGCCTGCTGGGGCGCGCTCGACCAGTTCGTGTGGGTGCCGCCGGGCACCACGCCGCCGGCCGGCATCACGCTGGCCGAGCTGGTGGAGATCGCCAGGGCCGCGCTGACCGTGCCGGAGCCGCAGGTGCGGCTGAACCCCGACGCCAAGAGCTACGTCAACCTGCCGACCTGGGTGTGGCTCGGTGAGGTGGGGGAGAGTACGCGTTCGGTGACCGCGTCCATCCCGGGTGTGATGAGCGCGACCGTCACCGCTTCGCTCCAGGACATCAAGATCGACCCGGGCGCGTCGCCGGACCGGGCCGAGGTGCGCGAGGACTGCGGGACGTCGGGCCGGCCGTACCGGAAGGGCGGCGAGTTCACCTGCGGCGTGCGCTACCTGCGGGCCTCCGTCGACCAGCCGCGGGAGGTGTACGTGCTGACGGTCACCACGGTCTGGCCCGTCGAGGTGGAGGACGACGTGGTGCCGTTCGCCTACGACCCGGTCGAGGTGGGCGCCAGTCGCGACGTACCCGTCGGCGAGGTCCAGAGCACCGTCAGGCGTCGCTGACCGTGTGCACCGTCAGGCGTCGCTGACCGTGTGCACCGTCAGGCGTCGCTGACCAGTTTCTGGAGAAGCTCGCGCAGTTCCCGCTCGGGCTCGGGGCCGCCGAGCAGCTCGCGTACCCGCGCCTGGAGCGCCTGCTGCGCCTCGCCGGCCGTGGCGAGCCGCCGCCTGCCGAGGTCGGTGAGATCCAGCGCGTAGCGGCGGCGGTCGTGCGGGTCTCTGCCGCGCGCCACGAGGCCCGCGTCGACCAGCTCGTTGACCACCTCCGCCGCGGCCGGTTCGGTGATCCCGAGGTGGCGGGCGAGCCGGTGCTGGGGGCAGGGCGCGAGCTCGTCGAGCCCGGCGAGGGGGCCGAAGTGCCTGGTCCGCAGCCCGCTGTCGGCCAGCAGGGCGTCGCCGAGCCGGCGCAGCCGGTAGTGCGCCTGGGTGATCAGGTACGCGGTGCTCTGGACCTGCTCGGGCTCGGGGAGCAGCAGGGTCAGCAGCTCGTTCAGCCGGGTGCGCTCGGCCGGCGTCAGGGTGGCGGTCACCTCGGCGTCGTGGGCGGCCGCGGCCTCGCGCATGCCTTTCAGCGCGTCGCGGCCCTTGGCGGTCAGGCGCAGCTCGTTGGAGCGGCGGTTGCGGAGGTTGCGGGTCCTGGTGACGTGGCCCGCCTCCTCCAGCGCGTCGACGAGCCGCACCATGATCGTCCGGTTGATGCCCAGCCGCTCCACCAGGTCCTGCTGCGAGCAACCGTCCTGGTCGGCCAGGACGTCGAGGACGACGAACTCGCGCGAGCGCGACTCGCCGGCCAGCCGTACGAACGCCTGGCGCAGCAGGTTGCCGAGGGAGAGTTTGAGCAGGTCGGACAGCGTCGTGGACACGAGAATCATCATATCAGCGCATTGATAGTTGGAATGTTGACAGTTAGGCATGTGTCGCTTTACGGTTCCGGCATGACGTACAAGCTGGACATGACGATGATGGTCACGGTGCACGACGCCCTCCGGCGCGAAGCGGAGCGCATCGCCCGCATCACCGCCCGCACGGGCGACGACCCGCGGCGGCTGCTCGGCGCGGCCGTGGGCTGGGAGATGTTCAAGACCTACCTGCGGGTGCACCACACCACCGAGGACGACATGCTGTGGCCGGTGATGGAACGCGCCCTCGCCGGCCAGACCGACGAGCTGGCCCTCCTCGCCGCCATGGAGGCCGAGCACGCGCTCATCGACCCCCTCCTGGAGTCCTTCGACGCGGCGATCGCCGATCCCGACACGGGCCACGAACGGCTCGGCGACCTCGCCGACAGCCTGACCACGGTGCTCGGCGGCCACCTCCGGCACGAGGAGCGTGAGGCGCTCGCGGTGATCGACCTGAGCGTCACCGAGGAGCAGTGGCGGACCTTCGGCCAGGAGCACTCCAGGCGGATCGGCGCCGACGCGTCCCGCTACCTGCCCTGGGTGCTGGACAGCGCGGGCGAGGAGCGGACCGCGCTCATCCTCGGCCGCATGCCCGATCACATCCGGGCCGCCTACCGCGACGAGTGGCGTGCCGCCTACGACGCGTCGAAGATCTGGGAACCGTCCGGAAGACGATGATCGTCGGCACTCGCCCGCACCCCTACGATGATCACCGATTGGTGTCCTTCGTCCCTTGGGGGAGCGGTTCCGGTGTTTCGTCAGGAACGCGTGCGTGCGGTCCTCGAAAGCTCGCTCGTGCAGCGAGCGGTCATCCTGGTGATCGTGATCAACGCGATCACCATCGGGTGCGAGACCAGTTCATTCCTGATGGAGCGGTTCGGGGGGCTGCTGCACACGATCGACAGGATCGCGCTGACGATCTTCGCCGCCGAGATCGCCGCGCGCCTGTACGCCTACCGCAGGTCCTTCTTCGCCGACCCCTGGAACTGGTTCGACACCGTGATCGTGGCGGTCGCGCTGGTGCCCGCCTCCGGACCCACCTCGGTGCTCAGGGCGCTGCGCATCCTGCGGGCGCTGCGCCTGGTGTCGGCGGTGCCGAGCATGCGCCGCGTGGTCGGCGCCCTGCTCGCCGCGGTGCCGGGGATGGCCTCCATCATCGGCCTGCTGGTGCTGATGATCTACATCGCCGCGGTGATCGCGACCAAGCTCTTCGGTGAGATCGTGCCCGAGCGCTTCGACGAGCTGCCGCGCTCGCTGTTCACGCTGTTCCAGATCATGACGGGGGACGACTGGGGCAACGTGGCGCAGGAGGTGATGAAGGAGAAGCCGTGGGCGTGGCTCTTCTTCATCGTCTACATCCTGATGTCGACCTTCGTCGCGCTCAACCTGTTCATCGCGGTCGTCGTCAACGCCATGAACGACACCGAGCCGTCCGCCGCGGAGACGCGGACCCAGGTCGAGCTCGCGGCGGTCAAGGAGGAACTGGCCGCCCTGCACGCCAAACTCGACCAGCTGCTCCTGCGGCCGGAGCCCGAGCCCGCCACCGGCCCGCGCCGCCGGTCCCCGAAGACCGCCACGGCCGTGGGCCCGGGCCGCCAGTCGCAGAAGACAGCCGCCATCCAGGAGCCCTGACGTCAGCCGCCGAAGACCGCCAGCCCCTGATGGTCGCCGAAGTGGATGCCGATCAGCCGGTCGGCGTCCGCGCGGTCGAGCACGAGCGCGCCCGCCGCGGGGTCCGGGTCGCCCGCGCGCACCCGGTCGAGGAGCGCGCGCCAGTGGCGGCGGTGCCGGGTGAAGGTCGCGCCCGCCACGACCCTGCCCCTGGCGTACTGCCCGGCGAGAGCGACCTCAGGGGGCGCGTCGAGCAGCAGCAGGTGCAGCTGCGCGCGGTGGCGGCGGGCCAGCCACGCGAAGCCCCGCAGCACGCGTGGCCCGCAGCCCCTGTTGTGCGCGATCACCGGGCCGCCCACGCGCAGGCCGCGGCTGATCCGCCACACGTGCGTGGCGAACACCACACCGGTGCGCACCGGTTTGGGCGCCCAGCGCAGCCTGCCGTCCCATCGGGCGCGTGACTGCTGCGAGTCGATCACCGTCACCCGCCCGGCGGTGAAGGGGACGCGCTCGGTGCCGTCCATGCCGTACAGGCGGCGCAGGAGGGTCGTCTTGCCCGCGCCCGGCAGGCCGGTGACGATCACCAACGACTTGGCTGGGTAGCGCAGGGTGCCGATCGCCCCGGGGACGGTCATGCGCGCCAGCATACGTCGCGCGATCGGTAACCGGCGCCGCGAGCGCCGGTCAGGCGCGCGACGACTCGTGCTCCAGCAGCCACTCCTTGACCGGCACGCCGTAGTAGTAGCCGCCGAACCCGCCCGTGCTGGGCAGCACCCGGTGGCAGGGCACGAACGGCGCGATCAGGTTCTGGGCGCAGGCCGACCCCGCCGCCCTGGCCGCGGTCCGGGGCAGCCCCGCTCGCTCGGCCAGCTCCGCGTACGACACCGTGGTGCCCGCCTTCACCTCGCGCAGCGCCTGGTGCAGCCGCTTGCGGGTGGGGGAGCCCGGCTGCTCGACGGGAACGGTGTCGAGGGCGTCGAGGTCACCCGCCAGGTAGGCGCGTACCGCCTCCGCCGGGGCGCCGAGGTCGGCCACGACGTCGAGGCCGAGCGCCTGCAGTTCGGGCGAGAGCCGGGCGAACATGTCGGCGGGCTCGGCGGTGAACCCCGCGGCCACGATCACGCCGTCCCGCGCCAGCAGCGCGAGCGGACCGGCAGGGGTGGGCAGCAGCTGTGCTTCGATCATGAAGAGCTCCAGAGGTGAAGGGCGGCGTAGGCCCGCCAGGGCCGCCACCGTTCGAGATGGTCCTGAGGGATGCCGAGCGCGGCCATGCGCTTGTCCAGGACGAGGTCGCCGGCCGGCCACGCGTCGGGGTCGCGCAGCGCGCGCAGGGAGATGTAGCCGGCCGTCCACGGGCCGATGCCCGGCACCGTGAGCAGCTCGGCGACCGCGTCGGCGGGGTCCTGGCCGCCGTCGAGGTCGATGGCGCCGGCGGCCACGCGGCCCGCCAGGTCCTTCAGCGTGGCCACGCGCCTGGTGGTCATGCCGAGCCCCGACAGGTCCATGTCGGCGAGTTGCGGTGCGGTGGGGAAGCCGCCCGCCCTGTCGACGATCCTGCCGAGCAGCGTCCTGGCGCCCGCGACCGAGATCTGCTGGCCGACGATCGCCCGTACGGCCAGCTCGAACCCGTCGAACGCGCCCGGCACGCGCAGCCCGGGACGGGCGGCCACCAGCGGGGCCAGCGACGTCGCGCCGAGCGCCTCGCTGATCGCGGCGGGGTCGGCGTCGAGGTCGAGCAGCCTGCGGCAGCGCGCCACGAGCCTGGCCAGATGCCTGGTGTCGTCGAGCGACGCGTCGAGCAGGACGTGCCCGTCTCCCGGCGTCAGCGTGATCGAGCCGCCCCGCACCGCCCGGCGGTAGGAGCCGTGCTCGACGCGCTCCAGCCCGGGGACGGCGCGCGCGGCCAGGAAGGCGAACAGCCCCTCCACGTCGTACGGCTCCCGCCAGTTCAGCCGGAGCCTGAGCGCCGCGGGGGCGCCGGGCCGGTGCGCGGTGGCGCGCATCTCCGACGGCGTGAAGCCGTAGGTCTCCTGCATGGTGGCGTTGAACTGCCGCACGCTGCCGAAGCCCGCCGCGAACGCCACCTCCGTCACCGGCAGCGCGGTCTCGGTCAGCAACTGCTTGGCCAGCAGCAGCCGCTTGGTGCGGGCCACCGCCAGCGGGCCGACGCCCAGCTCGGCGACGAACAGCCGGTGCAGGTGCCGTTCGGTGATGTGCAGCCGCGTCGCCAGCCCCGCCACGCCGTGGTCGTCGGCCGCGCCGTCGTCGATCAGCCGCAGCGCCCGCCCCACGAGGTCGCCGCGCACGTCCCAGCCCGGGTCGCCGGGCGACAGCTCGGGGCGGCACCGCTTGCACGGCCGGAAGCCCGCGGCCTCGGCCGAGGCCGCGTGCCGGTAGAAGCGCACGTTGCGCGAGGCGGGGGTGCGCGCCGGGCAGATCGGCCGGCAGTAGATGCCGGTGGTCTTCACCGCCGTGTAGAAGCGCCCGTCGAACCTGGAGTCCCGCGCGGACACCGCGCGGTAGCAGGCGTCGAAGTCCAACGTTTCCATGCCACGACGCTATCCCCTGCTGGGTGCCCCCAACTGGCGGATTTCAGACCTCACCGTGATCAGCGGTGTCCACGACAGCGCGGTGAGGATCGCGCCTGCCCAGAGCGTGGCGCGCACCCCCCACAGCTCGCCGATGCCCGCCGCCAGCAGCCCGCCGAGCCCCACCGCGCCCATCAGGATCACCTGCATGATCGAGGTCATCCGGCCCAGCATGTGGTCGGGTGTGAGCTGCTGCCTGAAGCTCACCAGCAGCACGTTGTTCACCCCCGTCCGCACGGACTGGACGAAGAAGCCCGCGGCCGACAGCCAGATCCAGACGCCCTGGTCGAGCAGCGGAACCAGCAGGGAGAACGGCCCGGTCAGCACGCCGATCAGCCAGACCGCGCGGCCCTGGCCGAGCCACCTGGCGCACAGGTGCGCGCAGGCCGATCCCACCAGCGCCCCCACCCCGCTGGCCGCCAGGAAGGCGCCGTACACCCACGCGGGGAAGCCGAGATCCCGCACCAGCAGCACCGGCAGCAGCACCGTGGCCAGCGGGAAGCCGAGGTTGGCCAGCGCCCCCTGGGCCGCGATCGGCACCAGTATCCGGTTGCCGAACAGGAACCGCAGGCCCTCGCGCAGCTGCCGCCCGACCGGCTCCCGTACGGCAGGCGGCGGCCCGGCCGCGGGGATCCCCCGCAGCCACAGCGCCGACCACACGTACGTCACCGCGTCGAGCAGCAGCACCAGCGGCGCGCCGAGCACCTGGGTGAGCACGCCGGAGACGCTGCGTCCGGAGATGTACATCGCCGAGGCTGTCCCGACCAGCAGCGAGTTGGCGGAGGTGAGCCGGTCGCGGCCGACCAGCGCGGGCACCAGGCTGTGCGAGGCGACGTCGAAGAACAGGGTGCCGACGCCCGAGACGATCGCGACCAGGTACAGCTGCTCCATCGTCAGCGCGTCCAGCCACCAGGCCGCCGTGACCGAGACGAGCGCCGCCGCGCGGAGGAGGTCCATGGCCACCATGACGGGGCGCCGCCGTACCCTGTCGACCCATACGCCCGCAGGCAGGCCCATCACCAGCACGACCAGTGTCGCCAGCGAGCTGAGCAGGCCGACCTCGCCCGCGCTCGCGTCGAGCACGCTCACGGCCAGCAGCGGCAGCGCCACGTAGGAGAGCTGGGTGCCGAACTGGCTGCCGAACGCGGCCACGTACAGCCGCCGGAATGCGCGATCCATGCCTGGCACCATGCCTGCGGCGATGGTCTAATGGCGATGGATTAAGGAGACAGCGAATCGAACTCACCTTCACCGTCCAGGACATCGCCAACACGCGCTTCGCCCTCTCGCCCCTGTGGGAGGTGGTCGCGAGCGTCAGGGTGGTGAAGGAGCCGGCGGGCGTCAACCGCCCGTGGGCCGAGCGGGTGCGCCGCCGGCTGGCCGACGTCGACTGGCGGCTGCTGTCGGACCTCGTGCCCGTGCCGACCATCTCGCTGGTCGCCTTCATCGCCCCGCCGCCCGCCACCTCGGTGCCCGACCTGGAGCTGGAGCTGGCGGGCATGCTGGCGCGCGCCGCCGACGTCCGCGCCGAGCTCGACGCGTGGGAGGTCCCGCGCACGCCGCGCCTGCGGGCTCTGTACGACGACCCCGAGAAGGGCCTGGACCGGCTGGCCGGCGAGATCAGGGCGTACTGGGCGGCGGCCATCGAGCCGTACTGGCCGCGCATCCGCACGCTCATGGAAGGCGACCTGCTCTACCGCGCCCGCATGCTGGCCGAGGGCGGCGTCCACCGGATGCTGTCCGACCTCGACGCGAACGTGAGCTGGCAGGGCGAGCGGCTGCACCTGGCGCACCGCTTCTGCCGGGGCGTGCGGCCGCTCGACGGGCGGGGGCTGCTGCTGGTGCCCTCCGTCTTCGCCTGGCCGCGGATCTTCTCGATCACGGTGCCGCCGTTCCAGCCGACGCTGCGCTACCCGCCCCGCGGGGTGGCGACGCTGTGGGAGAGCGAGCGGAGGGACCCGCCGGCCGCGCTGGCGGCGGTGCTCGGGCCGACCAGGGCCCGGCTGCTGGCCGAGCTGGACCAGCCCGCCTCGACCAGGGAGCTGGCGGTGCGGACCGGGCTGTCGGAGCCCGGGGCCAACCAGCACCTGACGGCGCTGCGGAAGGCGGGGTTGTGCAGCGCCCACCGCACCGGCCGCTACGTCCTGTACGCCCGCACGACCGTCGCCGAAGCCCTCCTCAACCCCGCGTGACCCCCGCCGGGCGGTAGGGCCGCGCCTCGTCCGCAGGCGGGATCCCCGGCCGGGATCCCGCAAAACGCCGGAGCCCGCTCCGGGCCGCCCGACCCGGTCGGCGGCACCGGGAGCTACTTGGAGGAGACTCCGACTCCCAGGTCGAACTCGCGGTAGACCCGCGCCCAGAACCCGTCGCGCAGCCACACCCGCGCCTCGGGGTAGGGCCGCAGCGAGTGGCCGAGCTCCTTCTCCGCCTCGATCAGCAGCTCCGTGTCGATGACCGTCGGCAGGATCGGCCCGGGCAGCAGGTCCCTGATGTTGTCGCGACCGCGGGTCAGTATCCACTTCTGCGCCACGTGCTCGCCGACGTCCTCCACGCGGGGCCGCGACGGGCCGAGCTTGGCCACCTGGCCGGGCTTGACGTGCGGCTTGGGCGCGGCCGTACGGCCCGCGAACACCTGGGCGGGCGACGGCGCCGTCACCGGCGGCACCACGGCCACGGGCTGCGGCGCACGGCTGAAAAACGGCCTCAGGAAGTCAGCGGAGATCACTTCGACGGTGTCGGACTCCCACACCAGGCGCTCGGCCTGGTTGGTGCCGTACGGCGGCTCGACGCCCCACAGGTGGATCCGCACGCCGTAGGCCTGCGCGGCCTCGACGGCGGGCACCATGTCCTCGTCGCCCGCCAGCAGGATCGTGTCCGTCACCGCGTGGTGGCGGGCCAGCGCCTCCAGGTCGCTCCTGATCTGGGCGTCCACGCCCTTCTGCTGGCCACGCGCGTTCAGGTTGCCAAGCCGTACCTTGACCCAGGGGAGCTGGGCGATGACCCGCTGGTCCACGGTCGGCACGCGGTCACGGGCGGCGTCATACCAATAGATCCGCAGGAGCTCCCCGGAAATGCGTTGCTCAGCATGCTTCTGCAAGGATTGGATGAGCTCGTCGGCGGCAACCCGGTATTCCTTGCGCTCCTTGGCGCCGAGCAGTACTTCACCTGCGGCGGCATAGAGATAACCGACGTCCACTAGGACGGCGTACTTTGCCGCGACAGGGTGCGGCGTGAGGTCTGGGATGGCCATGTCGTCCTCCAGGCCGCGGTGCTCGTTGATCGGCTGACTATATACGCCTACTTTTCTAGATAGTCCCAACTCCCGGCGAACTTGACACCCGTTTCTCAGGATCCTCTACGGCAAGGCGCTGTTTCGCCACGCCGACTTCCCAGGTACGAGAGGTTTACGCATGGCTCTGGCCGGGTTTCGCCATGTTTCGCGCTTCGGCTCCGCCGGGCGATCGGGTTCGGCGGAGCGGGAAGCGAGAACCGCCACCAGAGCCGCGATCTCCTCGGCGGTGGCGTCACCGCGAATAATTCGCAGATGCACCGTCATAGTGGGATGTTCCCATGCTTCTTCGGGGGAAGCGACGCCCGCTTGTTCCGCAGCGCGCGCAGCGCCCTGACGATCTGCACCCGGGTGTCGGAGGGCCGGATGACCGCGTCGACGTAGCCGCGCTCGGCGGCGAGGAACGGGTTGGCCAGAGTGTCCTCGTACGCGGTGACCAGTCGGGCCCGCTCGGCGTCGGGATTCTCGGCGGCGGCCAGCTCGCGCCGGTAGAGGATGTTGACGGCGCCCTGCGCGCCCATGACCGCGATCTGCGCGGTGGGCCAGGCCAGGTTGATGTCGGCGCCGAGGTGCTTGGAGCCCATGACGTCGTAGGCGCCGCCGTAGGCCTTGCGGGTGATGACCGTGACCAGCGGCACGGTGGCCTCGGCGTAGGCGTAGAGGAGCTTGGCGCCGCGCCTGATGATTCCGTTCCATTCCTGGTCGGTGCCCGGCAGGAATCCCGGGACGTCCACAAATGTCACTACGGGAATATTGAAAGCATCACAGGTCCGTACGAATCGTGCCGCCTTTTCGGACGCCGCAATATCGAGTGTTCCGGCGAAACTCATCGGCTGGTTGGCGACGATCCCGACCGAGCGTCCCTCGACTCGGCCGAAACCCACCACGATGTTCGGCGCGAACCTGGCATGGACCTCGAGGAACTCGCCGTCGTCGAGCACGTGCCCGATCACGGTGTGCATGTCGTAGGGCTGGTTGGCCGAGTCGGGGATGAGCGTGTCGAGCTCGCGGTCCTCGTCGGTGACCGTCAGCTCGGCCTCGGCGTCGTAGACGGGCGCCTCGTCCAGGTTGTTGGAGGGCAGGTAGGACAGCAGCGCCTTGGCCAGCTCGAGGCAGTCGGCCTCGTCGGCGGCCTCGAAGTGCGCCACGCCCGACCGGGAGTTGTGGGTGTGGGCGCCGCCGAGCTCCTCGAAGCTCACCTCCTCGCCGGTGACCGTCTTGATCACGTCGGGGCCGGTGATGAACATGTGCGACTTCTCCTGCACCATCAGGATGAAGTCGGTCAGCGCGGGGGAGTAGACCGCGCCGCCCGCGCACGGGCCCATGATCAGCGAGATCTGCGGCACCACGCCCGAGGCGTGGACGTTGCGCTTGAAGATCTCGGCGAACAGCCCGAGCGCGACCACGCCCTCCTGGATCCGCGCCCCTCCGCCGTCGTTGATGCCGACGATCGGGCAGCCGACCTTGAGCGCGTGGTCCATGACCTTGACGATCTTCTCGCCGTAGACCTCGCCGAGCGAACCGCCGAAGACCGTGAAGTCCTGGCTGTAGACGGCGACCGGACGGCCGTCCACGGTGCCGTGGCCGGTGACCACGCCGTCGCCGTAGGGCCGGTTGTCCTCGATGCCGAAGGCCGTCGCGCGGTGCCTGGCGAACTCGTCGAACTCGACGAAGGACCCCTCGTCGAGGAAGGCCGCCAGGCGCTCGCGCGCGGTCAGCTTGCCCTTGGCGTGCTGCTTCTCGACGGCACGGGCCGAGCCCGCGTGCACGGCCTCGTCCTGCCGCCGCTCGAAGTCGGCGAGCTTGCCCGCCGTGGTGTGGATGTCGATCTCTGGGGGCCCGGACGGCAGCGCGGCACTCATGCCGTAAGACTAGCCCTGGGATCACGATGACACCCAGACCCGCACGGGCGCCCACCTCGGCGTGGACGAACTGTGATTCTTCCCAAGCGGTACGGTTGCCCACAAGGCCCCCCAAAGCACCAGACTGGTGGGCATGACGGAGGCGGTGCGCACAGAAGGCCTGTTCAAACGGTTCGGCCAGCAGGTGGCGGTGGCCGGGATCGACTTCACGGTGCCCGCGGGGAGCTTCGCGGGACTGGTCGGACCCAACGGCGCGGGCAAGACGACCACGCTGAGCATGATCACCGGCCTGCTCCGCCCCGACGGCGGCGTCGCGACGGTCGGCGGCGTCGACGTGTGGCGCGACCCCGTCCAGGTCAAGGCCCGCATCGGCGTCCTGCCCGAGGGCCTGCGACTGTTCGAGCGGCTGTCGGGCCGCGAACTGCTGCACTACAACGGCCGCCTGCGCGGCATCCCCAAGGCCGACGTCGAGCAGCGCGCCGAGGAACTGCTCCGCGTCATGGACCTGACCGATTCCGCCGACAAGCTCGTCGTCGACTACTCCACCGGCATGCGCAAGAAGATCGGCCTGGCCGCCGCGCTGCTGCACAACCCGGCGGTGCTCTTCCTCGACGAGCCCTTCGAGGGAGTCGACCCGGTCAGCGCCAACACCCTGACCGAGGTGCTCCGCCGCTACACCGCCTCCGGCTCCACCGTCATCTTCTCCAGCCACGTCATGGACCTGGTCGAGCGGCTGTGCGACTGGGTGTCGGTGATGAGCGGCGGCCGGATCGTCGCCCAGGGCCCGACCGCCGAGGTCCGCGCGGGCCGCAGCCTCAACCAGGCCTTCCTCGACCTCGTCGGCGTACGGCAGAGCGGGGAGGAGGGGCTGACGTGGTTGGGCTCTTCGTCGAACTGAAGCTCAGGCTGATCGCGGGCGGCCTGCGCGGTGACACCCAGCGCATTCTCGGCTTCGTCTTCTCCTTGCTGGCCGCGCTCGCGGTGGCGGCGGGCGGCTTCCTGCTGCTGGCGCTGCTCAGGGCGGCGCCGCCGGACATCGCCGCCGACATCGGCGTGATCGCCTTCACCGGGCTGCTGGTCTGCTGGGCCACCGTGCCCCTGCTGGCCTTCGGCCTCGACGACACCCTGGACCCGGCCAGGCTCGCCCTCTTCCCGCTGCGCACGCGGCAGCTGGCGGCCGGCATGTTCGCCGCGTCGGTCACCGGCGTGTGGCCGATCGTCTCTCTCGTGGTGACGGCGGGCGCGCTGGTGGGCCTCGCGCGCGGAGCGGGCGGCTTCCTGCTCGGCGTCGTGGCGGTGGTCCTGCAGTTCGCGCTCTGCATCGTCACCTCCCGGCTGATCACCACCGCGCTGTCCGGGCTGCTGCGCTCGCGCAGGGGCCGCGACCTGCTGGCCGTCGGCGTCATCGTCGTCGTGCTGCTGGCCCAGCTGCCCAACCTGATCGTCAACCGCGGCCTGACCGGTGACCCGCGCGCGATTCTCGACAGCCTGGCCGCCGTGCTGCGCTGGACCCCGCCGGGCTGGGCCGCCCACGCCATCAGCGACGGCGGCGCGACCGCCGCGCTCGAGCTGGCCCTCCTCGCCCTGCTCGTCCTGGCGCTCGGCTGGCTGTGGATCAGGGCGCTGGGCCGCGCCCTGGTCACCACCGACGCCTCCACCCAGGCCGCCTCCGTGCGCCGCTCCAGCGGCCTGCTCGACCGGCTCCTGCCCGACGGCCGGGTGGCGGCCGTGGCGTCGAAGGAGCTGAAGTACGCCAGGCGCGACCCGCGCGGTCGCGTCGGCTGGTTCGCGTCGATCGCGGTGACGTGCGTGCTGGCCTTCTCCATCAACGGGCAGGGCTCGGGCGGCGGAGCGGGCGCCGCGATCGGCCCGGCCTGCGTCGGGGCGCTGATGATCGCCATGCAGCAGTGCAACAGCTTCGGCATCGACGGCCGGTCCCTGTGGATGAACGCCGTCGTCTACGGCGACGCCCGTGACCTGCGTGGCGACCTGGCGGGCCGGCACCTGGCCGTGGCGGTCATCGCGGTCCCTGTCCTGGTGGCGCTCGCCGTGGTCGGCGGGCTGTTCGCCGGCAGCCTCGCGTGGGCGGCGCCCGCCGCGCTGACCGCGTGGGGCGTGCTCGGCGTCGGGCTCGGCGTCGGCGCGGTGACCAGCGTGCTGGTGCCGTACACGGTGCCGGACCGGCTCAACGCCTTCACCGGCGCGGCGCCGGGCCAGGGCGGGGTGGCCTTCGTCGCCTCCTTCGCCGCCATGATCGCCACCGCCGTGCTCGCCCTCCCCGTCGCGCTGCCCGTCCTGCTGGGCGCCGGCTGGGTGAGCGTCGTGGCGCTGCCGTACGGCGTCGCGCTGGCGTGGGTGGGCAGGCACGTGGCGGGCCGGGCGGGCTATCCGCGGATGCCGGAGCTGCTCGCGGCGGTCTCCAGGCCCACCTAATGGTCTAGTCCATTTGGTGAGACCGGTCTCCAGTCACGCGAGACGAGTGGATATCGTGCGAAGCATGATTGACCAGGCCATCCCGCGCCACAGTGCCGTCAGCGAGATGCCCGACGAGCTCCGCCGCGACGTGCGGCTGCTCGGCGAGCTGCTGGGCCAGGTGATCGCCGAGCAGGGCGGTCCCGGCCTCCTGGAGGATGTCGAACGCCTGCGCAAAGCGGTCATCGGCGCGCGCCGCGGCGAGGTGTCCCACGAGGACGTCGCGGCGATCGTAGGCGCATGGGAGATCGACCGGGCGGTCCAGATCGCCCGGGCGTTCACCTGCTACTTCCATCTGGCCAACCTGGCCGAGGAGCACTACCGCATCCGCACCCTGCGCGAGCGCGACGCGGGCGAGGCCGTCCAGCGCGAGTCGCTGGCCTCCGCCGTCGAGGAACTGGGCAGCGACCGCGTCGCCGAGCTGGTCGAGGGCCTCGAACTGCACCCCGTGCTCACCGCGCACCCCACCGAGGCGCGCAGGCGCGCGGTCGTCACCGCCATCCAGCGCGTCAGCGGCCAGCTCACCGAGTACAACACCCCGGGGCGCGGCTCCTCCGAGCGCGCCGAGAGCAGGCGCAGGCTGCTGGAGGAGATCGACCTCCTCTGGCGTACGGCCCAGCTGCGCAACACCAAGCTCGACCCGCTCGACGAGGTGCGCACCGCGATGGCCGCCTTCGACGAGACGCTCTTCCGGGTGGTGCCCCAGGTCTACCGCTCGCTCGACGCCGCCCTCGGCCCCGGCACGGGCACCCGCGCGCCGCTGGCCAGGCCGTTCATCCGCTACGGGTCGTGGATCGGCGGCGACCGCGACGGCAACCCCAACGTCACCGCCAAGGTCACCCGCGAGGCCGTCCTCATCCAGGCCGAGCACGTGCTGACGGCGCTGGAGACCGCCACCGCCCGCATCGCCCGCACGCTCACCCCGGCCGCCCAGTTCACCCCGCCCTCCGCCGAGCTGCGCAAGGCGCTGGCCGCCGCCCAGGACTCCCACCCCGACCTGGTCTCCGAGCTGGCCACCCGCTCGCCGTCCGAGCCGCACCGGCAGTGGCTGCTGTTCGTCGGCGCCCGCGTCGGCGCCACCCGCAGGCGCGACCTCGACCTCGCCTACCGCGCGCCGTCCGACCTGCTGGCCGACCTGCGCCTCGCCCAGCAGTCGCTGATCGAGGCGGGCGCCGCCAGGCAGGCCTACGGCGAGCTGCAGCACCTCGTCTGGCAGGTCGAGACGTTCGGCTTCCACCTGGCCGAGCTGGAGGTGCGCCAGCACTCCCAGGTCCACGCCGCCGCGCTGGAGGAGATCCGCGCCGGCGGGCCGCTGTCGGAGCGCACCGAGGAGGTCCTGGCCACCATCCGGGTGATCGCCTGGATCCAGGAGCGCTTCGGCACCACCGCCTGCTCCCGCTACGTGGTGTCGTTCACCCGCGGCGCCGACGACATCGCCGCCGTCCACGAGCTGGCCTTCCACGCGCTGGGCGAGCGCGCGCCCGTCCTCGACGTGGTGCCGCTGTTCGAGTCGGGCCAGGACCTCGACAACTCCGCCGACGTGCTGGCCGGCATGCTCGACCTGCCCCAGGTGCGGCGCCGGCTGGCCGACAACGACCGCCGCCTGGAGGTCATGCTCGGCTACTCCGACTCCGCCAAGGAACTCGGCCCCGCGGCGGCGACGATGAAGCTCTACGAGGCGCAGGAACGGCTGACCGCGTGGGCGCTGGCCAACGACGTCAAGCTCAGGCTCTTCCACGGTCGTGGCGGCGCGCTCGGCCGCGGCGGCGGCCCGGCCAACCGGGCGGTGCTCGCCCAGGCGCCCGGCTCGGTGGCGGGCCGGTTCAAGGTGACCGAGCAGGGCGAGGTCATCTTCGCCCGCTACGGCCACCAGGCCATCGCTCGCCGCCACATGGAGCAGGTCGCCAACGCCGTCCTGCTGGCCTCCTCGCCGACCGTCGGGGCGCGCACCGCGGCCGCCGCCGCCCGCTTCCGCGGCCTGGCCTCGCAGGTGGCCGCCGCCTCCGAGCGCGCCTACCGCGCGCTCACCGAGGCGCCCGGCTTCCCCGAGTGGTTCGCGCTGGTCAGCCCGCTGGAGGAGATCGGCTCGCTGCGTCTTGGCTCCCGCCCTGCACGCCGCGGGCTCGGCGCCCCCCGCTCCCTCGACGACCTGCGCGCCATTCCGTGGGTGTTCGCCTGGGCCCAGACACGGGTCAACCTGCCCGGCTGGTACGGCCTGGGCAGCGGCCTGGCCGCCGTCGAGGACCTCGGCGAGCTGCAGGCGGCCTACCGGGAGTGGCCGCTGTTCGCCTCGCTGCTCGACAACGTCGAGATGTCGCTGGCCAAGACCGACCGGTCCATCGCGGCCCGCTACCTCGCTCTGGGCGGCAGGACGGACTTCGCGGCGCAGGTGCTGGAGGAGTACGACAGGACCAGGCGCCTGGTGCTGTCGGTGACCGGGCACTCCCGGCTGCTGGAGAACAGGAAGGTCCTGTCGCGGGCCGTCCAGCTGCGCGACCCGTACGTGGACGCGCTCTCCCACCTGCAGCTGCGCGCGCTCACCGCGCTGCGGACCACCGACGACCTGACCGAGACCGAACGAGAACGGCTGTCGACGCTGCTGCTGCTGTCGGTGAACGGCGTCGCCGCGGGATTGCAGAACACCGGATGATCAGAGTCGCCCATCCCGACGACCTGCCCGCCATCGAGAAGATCGTCGCCGCCGCCTACCAGTCGTGGGCGGAGGTCATCGGCATCCGCCCCAAGCCGATGGACGACGACTACGCCGCCCACCTCGCGGCCGGTCACGTGTTCGTCCTCGACGACCTGCGCGGCCTGATCGTGCTGGTGCCCGAGGACGGCGTGCTGTACGTGGACAACGTGGCGGTCCGGCCCGACCAGCACGGCCAGGGCCTGGGGAAACGGTTGCTCGCCTTCGCCGAGTCGCGGGCCGTGGCGCTGGGCCTGCCCGCGCTGCGGCTGATCACCAACGCCAAGATGACCCCGAACATCGCGCTCTACCGGCGGCTCGGCTACACCGTCACCTCGGTGGAGGCCATCGGGCCGCGCGAGGTGGTCTTCATGCGCAAGGAGCTCTAGCCAGCCGAGCCGGCGAAAAACCGCAACTACCGAAATATCCGGAAAAGCGGACGCTTGGCGTGCTTCCGGACCACAATGGCGGTGAGCGCCCGCACGCCAGGGCGCGATCCGCGCGTGCCCCAGGCCCTTCCCCCTCGCCCGGGGCCCGCGCGGCCTTCCGCAGGGCGGCCACCGGTCAGCGGCGGCCGCCCAGGGCGTCACCGCAGGTTCGTCAGGGCGCGCAGGCCGTACTCGACGGGACCGTAGCGGTGCCCGCGCAGCCACCAGGCGCTCAGCGCCGCCAGCACCGCGTAGATCAGCGCGGCCACCCCCATCACCGCGATCGGTTCGAGCCGGCCGGCCAGCGCCAGGCCGTACCCGGTGAAGACCAGGCACATCAGCACCGACTGGCCGATGTAGTTGGACGCCGCCACCCGGCCGGGGGCGGACAGCACCGTGCCCACCAGGGGGAAGCGCCTGACCAGCTGGAGCAACGTGACCACGTAGGCGGCCGACAGGAACAGCGACGTCACGTTGTTGACCGCGACGCCGACCAGCACCCAGCTCCCCGACGCGGTGCTCGACCAGGTGAAGAACGCCGCCGCCGGCAGGCCGACGCCGAAGCCGAAGAGCTGGATGCGCGGCACCAGGCGCGCCCACCGCTCCGGCTCCTCGAACAGCCGAGACTTGCCGGCCGCCATCCCGAACAGGAACAGCGCCATCGCCATCGGCCCCTGCCCGAGCCAGACGAACAGCGCCAGCATCGGGTAGGTCTCGGCCTGGTAGGTCAGGAAGTCCAGCGGGCTCCCGGTGAACAGCGCCAGCGCCCTCGCGGCCTCGGCGGGGTCGGCGGCCTGGTCGGCGGCGGCGGCGGGGTCGAGCAGGGTCAGCCCGGCCAGCGCCAGCCAGAGCACCGTCAGCACACCGATGATCGTCACACCGGTGATGACGGCGGTTCGCGGGCGGACGTTGCGCATGGCCAGCAGGATCAACCCCAGGGCGGCGTAGAGGGTGAGGATGTCGCCGATCCACAGCAGGAAGCCCTGCGCCACGCCCAGCGCGAACAGGCCGAGGCAGCGGCGCAGCATGCGCCCCCTGACCTGGTCGCCCCACGAGCGCATCTGGAGGGTGAAGGAGTAGCCGAACAGGAAGGAGAAGATCACGTAGAACTTCGTCAGGACCAGAGTGGTGACGACCGAGGCCACGGGGCCTTGGGGGATCTGCGCCGCGCCTCCGGCGGCGGCGCCGGGGTCGGCGAAGAAGCCGATGTTCGCCAGCAGGATGCCGGCGAGGGCGAAGCCGCGGACGGCGTCTATCTCGTGGATGCGCCTGGTCGGGGGTGCCACGGTCTGCGTCATGACGACGACGCTAGAGATCGCCCGCGGTACGGCACATCGAACCTCGGGCCCTCGCGCATCCGACCAAAGTCGTCCCCGCCTTCGCCCTTCGGATCGCCAGGGACGCGCGGGTGCCCGTGGACGCGGAGATCCCGGACACCCGCCACGGGTGCCCACAGAAGAACGGCCCGGCATCTCGCCATGCCGGGCCGTTCTCCGCCTGCGTCAGTGGGCCTTCACCAGGACCTCGGGCTCGTAGCAGGAGGGACCGTTCGGGCCACCGATCCGGACGGAGTCGAAGAAGTCGCGGTAGGTGCTGAAGAAGTTGCCCTTGCCGCCCGGAGAGGTCACGGCCGAGCAGCCGCCGTAGTTTGCCTCGGAGTACAGGTGGATGATCGAACTCGTACGGTTCCAGTCGGACTTGGCCCGGTCGGCCATGTTCAAAGCGGCGAGATCCGGCGTGTTGGCCTGGATCTCGATGATGTCACCCGTGCCGTCGAGGCCGGAGAACATGCAGTAGTAGCCGGCGCGGCAGCGGTCGTAGCCGTCGGCGGCGTGGGCGGGAGTGGTGGGCAGGATGGACAGCGCAACGGCCGCGATGGGAAACGCCAGCATGTGAAGCTTCTTGTCCATTACCTCTCCTTACCTGAAACTTTTCTTCGGCGAACGCCACGACCATACATGACCCGATCTTGCGGGAGAAGGGGCCGCGAATGGCTAGAGGGCGATGCGCTCCCTGCCGGCGTAGACGTTGCACCGCTCCTCGCGCAGGAACCCGACCAGCGTCATCCCGAACTCCCTGGCCAGCTCCACCGCCAGCGACGACGGCGCCGACACCGCGCACACCATCGGGATGCCGGCGGCCAGCGCCTTCTGCATGATCTCGTAGCTGGCCCTGCCGCTGACCATCAGCACGTGCCCGGCCAGGTCCGCGCCGGTCAGGGACGCCCATCCGACCAGCTTGTCGACCGCGTTGTGCCGGCCGACGTCCTCCCTGAGCGCCACCAGCGCGCCGTCGGCCGAGAACAGCCCGGCAGCGTGCAGGCCACCGGTCTTCCCGAAGCCGCCCTGAGCCTCCCTGAGCCGGTGCGGCATGCCGTACAGGATCTCGGGGGTGATCGACAGCTCCCCCTGCGGCAGCGGGCGGCAGCGGTCGCGCAGCGCGTCGAGGCTGGCCGAGCCGCAGACCCCGCAGGCACTGGAGGTGACGAAGTGCCGGTCGAGGGCCGGCAGGTCGGGAATCGGGCGGTCCAGCGCCACCGTGACGGTGTTGTAGCGGGCCTCCGTCGGCACGTCCTCGTCGGTGCAGTAGCCGATGGCTCTGATCTCGCCACGCCCGGCCACCCCCTCGCCGTGCAGGAACCCGGCCGCCAGCTCGAAGTCGTGGCCGGGCGTGCGCATGGTGATCGCCACGGTCCTGCGCTCGCCACCCGGGGAGGTGACGCGGATCTCCATGGGTTCCTCGGTGGCGAGGTGATCGCGCCGATCCCGGGCGGTCTTCCCGGAGAGGACGGTGATCTGGGCGCGCGTGGTGGGCGTTGTCACCTTTCGTACCCTACGCAGGACCGTTCGCCGAGGTCGCCCCGTCCCCGCCGTCGAGCCGGTGAGGGTGCCGCCGGAGGTCCGTCGGAGTGGTCAGGGCGCACGACCTTGGGGAAAGGTTGTGGTGCGCCCCGATACAGCGGCGCAGGGCGATGGGAGAGGATGGACAGGTGTCCGACTCACCTTTCACCGACCTCGACCGCCCGCCGCTGAACCAGGTGGCGCTCACCCGCGCCCTGGTCAGGCCCGGCGGCCTGTGGACCGAGATCACCGTCGTGGACCGTACCGGCTCCACCAACGCGGACCTCACCGAGCGTGCCAGGGCGGGTGCGCCGGAGGGCACGGTGCTGATCGCCGAGACGCAGGTCAAGGGCAGGGGCAGGCTGGGCAGGACCTGGAACGCGCCACCCCGGTCCGGGCTCACCTTCTCCGTGCTCCTGCGCCCCGGCGTGCCGCCCTCCCGGCAGGGCTGGCTGCCGCTGCTGTTCGGCGTGGCCGCCGCCTCCGCCGTCAGGCGTGTCGCCGAGCTGGACGTCAGGCTGAAGTGGCCGAACGACCTGCTGGTCGGCGATCGGAAGCTGGCGGGCATCCTGGCCGAGCGGATCGAGGACGGCGCGGTGATCATCGGCATGGGGCTGAACGTCTCGCTCCGCCCCGAGGAGCTGCCCGTCGAGACCGCCACCTCCATCGCCATCGAGCTCGGCGCCTCCACGGCCGAGCCCGACCGGGAGCGCGCCAGGGGCACCGACCGGGATCCCCTGATCAGGGCCATCCTGCGGGAGATCGAGACCCACTACCGCGACTGGATCGCGGTCGGCGGCGACCCCGACGCCGCGGGCCTGCGCGCCGCCTACCAGGCCTCGAGCGCCACGATCGGCCGCGAGGTGCGGGTGGAGCTGCCCGGCGAGCGCACGCTGACCGGCACGGCCACGGGCATCGACCCGTCCGGGCGGCTGCAGGTCGGCGAGCAGACGCTCAGCGCGGGGGACGTGGTCCACGTTCGCCCGTCGTCATAGCGTTCGGCGAGGGGTCCGTGCCACGATTTCTGCCATGACTCTCCCGGATCACCACCTGACTCAGGGCGAACGCCGCATCCGGTCGTTCCACCCGCACTGGAAGCGGCTCGTCGGGCCCGCGGTCGCGCTCGTGCTCATCCTCGCCGCCATGGGCGCGGGCCTCTACCTGATCCCCGGCGACTGGGAGTTCGCGTTCTACGGCAGGGCGACGGTGATCGTCATCGCGGTCATCCTGCTGACGATCTGGTCGTTCGTCCCCTACCTGCAGTGGAAGAACACCGGCTACGTGCTCACCACGCACCGGTTCACGATCAGCACCGGCGTGCTGAACAAGTCGACCGACGAGATCCCCCTCACCAAGGTCAACTCGGTCAGCTCCGACCAGTCCTTCGTCGAGCGCATCCTGGGCTGCGGCACGCTGACCGTCGAGTCGGCCAGCGACCAGGGCCAGCTCGCGCTGCGCGACATCCCGAAGATCCAGGACGTGCGGGCGGACCTGTTCCGCGCCGTCGAGGACGTCTCCGACGGTGCCGTCGACGGAAGGTAGACCTGCGCGATGAGGCCCACGGCGGAGGAGATCGAACGCCTGCTGGTCGGCACCACCGCCCGCTACACCAGGAGCGAGGTGGCCGGCGGGGCGGGCGTGTCGCAGGAGCTGGCCGAGCGGATCTGGCGCGCGCTCGGGTTCGCGACGCTCGCCGACGACGCCGTCGCCTTCTCCGACGCCGACGTGGCCACGCTGCGCAGGGTGCGCACGATGCTCGACAGCGGCCTGCTCGACGAGCCCACGGTGATCCGCCTGGCCAGGGCGCTGGGCCAGACCACCGCGCGGCTCGCCCAGTGGCAGGCCGAGATCATGATCGGGGCGCTGCTGCCGGGCGAGAAGCCGTCCGACGGCGACCTCGCCAGGATCCTGGAGACGTCACAGCGGCTTCTTCCCGACTTCGAGCAGGTGCTCGTGCACGTCTGGCGGGCCCAGCTGGCCGCCGCCGGCACCCGCCTGCTCGCGATGGCCGACATCAACGACGAGCGGGTCCTCACCCGCGTGTCGATGGCTGTGGGCTTCGCCGACCTCGTCTCCTTCACCAGGCGGTCGAGGGAGCTGTCGGAGCGGGAGCTGGCCGAGCTCGTCGAGGGGTTCGAGTCGCGCGCCGCCGACGTGGTCGCCGCCCACGGCGCCCGGCTGGTCAAGACGCTGGGCGACGAGGTGCTGTTCACCGCGCCCACGCCCGCGCAGGCCGCCGAGATCGCGCTGGACCTCGTCGAGACGGGGGAGCTGCGCATCGGCATGGCCTACGGTCCGGTGCTGCCGATGATGGGTGACGTGTTCGGCACGACCGTCAACCTGGCCGCCAGGCTGACGGCCATCGCGCGGCCGGGCACCATCGTCATCGACGCCGAGCTGGCCGACGGGCTGGAAGGCGAGAACGTCGATCTGCACAGGATTCGCCGCCGGCCCGCACGAGGGCTCGGCGTGGTGCAGCCGTATGTCTTGCGAAGATCTTCGTCCTGAGCGGATGATGAGCGGCATGCCGTACGAAGTTCAGGGCGTCGTCGCCCGAGGTAAGGGGCAGGACGTCACCGTCGAGACGGTGCTGGTGCCGGATCCGGGGCCGGGCGAGGCGGTCGTGGCCGTGAAGGCGTGCGGGGTCTGCCACACCGACCTCCACTACCGGGAGGGCGGCATCAGCGACGACTTCCCGTTCCTGCTCGGTCACGAGGCCGCCGGTGTCGTCGAGGCGGTCGGGGAGGGGGTCACCGGCCTGGCGCCCGGCGACTACGTGATCCTCAACTGGCGCGCGGTCTGCGGCAACTGCCGCGCCTGCCTGCGCGGCCGGCCCTGGTACTGCTTCGCCACCCACAACGCCGCGCAGAAGATGACGCTGAAGGACGGCACCGAGCTCAACCCCGCGCTCGGCATCGGCGCGTTCATCGAGAAGACGCTGGTCGCGGCGGGGCAGTGCACCAAGGTGTCCGCCGAGGCGCCGCCCGAGGTGGCCGGCCTGCTCGGCTGTGGCGTGATGGCGGGCCTCGGTGCCGCGCTCAACACGGGCAACGTCTCGCGCGGCGACAGCGTGGCCGTCATCGGCTGTGGCGGCGTCGGCGACGCGGCCATCCTGGGCGCCTCCCTCGCCGGAGCCTCGAAGATCATCGCGATCGACGTCGACGACCGGAAGCTGGGCTGGGCCCGCGACTTCGGCGCCACCGACGTCGTGAACTCGCGCACGCAGGACCCCGTCGCCGCCGTCCGTGAGCTGACCGGCGGGTTCGGCGCCGACGTCGTCATCGAGGCGGTCGGCCGCCCCGAGACCTACGAGCAGGCCTTCTACGCCCGCGACCTGGCGGGCGTCGTCGTCCTGGTGGGCGTGCCGACGCCGGACATGCGGCTGGAGCTGCCCCTGCTGGACGTCTTCGGCCGCGGCGGCGCGCTGAAGTCCTCCTGGTACGGCGACTGCCTGCCCTCCCGCGACTTCCCCATGCTCATCGACCTCTACCTGCAGGGACGGCTCCCGCTCGACCGGTTCGTGTCGGAGACCATCGCCCTCGACCAGGTCGAGGACGCCTTCGCCCGGATGCACAGGGGCGAGGTCCTGCGCTCGGTGGTGACGCTGTGATCGACAGGGTCATCACCTCGGGCACGTTCTCCCTCGACGGCGGCACCTGGGACGTCGACAACAACGTCTGGCTGGTCGGCGACGCCCGTTCGGTGGTCGTCATCGACGCGGCCCACTCCGCCGACAGGATCGCCGAGCGGGTGGGCGGCAGGACCGTCACGGCGATCGTCTGCACCCACGCCCACAACGACCACATCAACGCCGCCGCCGCGCTGTCGGAGCTGACGGGCGCGCCGATCCTGCTGCATCCCGCCGACCAGCCGCTGTGGGAGATGGAGTACGGCGACGCGGTGCCGTACCGGCCGCTGGAGGACGGGCAGGTGCTGTCGGCGGGCGGGGTGGAGCTCCAGGTCATCCACACGCCGGGGCACGCGCCGGGCGCGGTGTGCCTCTACGCGCCCGAGCTCGGCGCGGTCTTCACCGGCGACACGCTGTTCGAGGGCGGTCCCGGCGCGACCGGCAGGTCGTTCTCCTCCAGGGAGACGCTGGTCGACTCGATCAGGACCAGGCTGCTGCCGCTGCCGAAGGAGACCGTCGTCCACACCGGGCACGGCGCCTCCACCACCATCGGCGCGGAGAGCGCGTCCTTCTAGGGGCTTCCTGAGTCCCTCTCCACACCTCCGGGGGGAGCGGCACCTCCCTCCGGAGGCTACGCCGCGCGGCGCGGACGTCGTGGGGCGGCGTGTGCCGCCGGTGACGGGTACGCCGATGCGTGCCGGATCGCGCGAGAGCCGACGGGGATCATAAGGGTGCCGGCCGGGCGCTGCGTAGCCGGCTCGCTACCTGGCGAAACCTATCCCCGGAGGAGCAATGTCCTCTTATGGGGGATTTATGCCTGTGTCGCACCTCATGTAGGCAAGCCTAACCAACGTGAGTTATCTTAGGTGTGCCTAACCTTAAGGCTCCGTTCCTGCGAGAGGTCTGTCCCCCAATGTACGTATGCGTCTGCCGAGCCGTGACCGAGAACGAGGTCCACGACTGCATCGCCGCGGGCGCCAAGAGTGCACGGCAGATCCGCGACACCACGGGTGCCGGCAGCGACTGTGCCTCTTGCGTTCGCAAGATCTGTGCGATCCTGAAGCGGTCCGAGGACCTGATTCCGACCGCATAGCACGAGGGGCCCAGTTCAATGCAGGGCGACAAGCAGATCATCGAGCTGCTCAACGAGCAGCTGACCGCGGAGCTCACCGCTATCAACCAGTACTTCCTGCACGCGAAGATGCAGGAGAATTGGGGATACACGAGGCTGGCCAAGCACACGCGCGACGAGTCGATCGACGAGATGCGCCATGCCGAGAGGCTCACCGACCGCATCCTCTTTCTCGAAGGACTGCCCAACTACCAGCGGCTCGGCACCCTCCACATCGGCCAGACCGTGGAGGAGCAGCTCAGGGCCGACCTCGAGGTCGAGCTGAGCGTGGTCAACCGGCTCAAGCCGGCCATCCAGCTGATGCGCGAGAAGGGCGACACGACCTCCGCCCGCCTCTTCGAGGACATCCTCGAGGACGAAGAGCAGCACATCGACTACCTCGAGACCGAGCTGGGGCTCATCCAGAGCCTGGGCGAGCAGCTCTACCTCGCCCGCTACGCCGAGCCGCCGTCCGACTAGCCCGCACCGGGTCGCACCAGGCCGCCCCGCCCGCCGTGACGTCCGTTCCGGCGGGCGTTCGGCTGCCTTGGGTCTGCTGTGCGTGACATGTCGGTTTTACTTTCGGCCCCGACACGCCGGTCCGGCCTCCCTCGGGCCGCCGTCGAGCCGTCCGGGCAAACCAGGCGCTTCCGGACGGCGTAGCGGCGGGAAGCGGAGTCCGCGGGAGTGGCGTGAAGGACGGACGGCCTGCGGTGACCACGGTGGCCGTGGGACGGCTTGCCGTACCGGAGGGAGGGACGGGGGCTTGCCGTACCGCAGACAAGAGCGGACGCTGGAGACCGGGGAATGTGTGGGGCATTAAACCCGCACTAGCCGTCATTTATCAGCGTTTGCCCAGGTCAATAGATAGGTCAAACGCGAGTCAAACCGCGCGCTGTGCCCGGGAAACGATCGCCTAAGGTCCTACGATCGCTTCATGACCTGCGTACTTCTCGCCGAGGATGACACCTCGATTTCCGAGCCACTCGCGCGCGCCCTGCGCCGCGAGGGCTACCAGGTTGAGGTGAGCCCCGACGGCCCGCAGGCCCTCGAGAGGGCTCTGTCGGGAGGCATCGACCTCATCGTTCTCGACCTTGGCCTGCCCGAGATGGACGGCCTCGAGGTCGCCCGCCGGATCCGCGCCGAAGGGCACGGCACGCCGGTGCTCATCCTCACCGCACGCGTCGACGAAGTCGACACCGTCGTCGGCCTCGACGCCGGTGCCGACGACTACGTCACCAAGCCCTTCCGCCTCGCCGAACTCCTCGCCCGCGTCCGGGCGCTGCTCCGGCGCGGCACGTCCGAGACCCCTGTCGTCCAGGGAGTCCGCATCGACGCCGACTCCCGTCGCGCGTGGATGGGCGAGAAGGAGCTCCACCTGACCACCAAGGAGTTCGACCTGCTGCGCGTCCTCGTGCGCGACGCCGGCAAGGTCGTCACCCGCGAACAGATCATGCGTGAAGTCTGGGACACCAACTGGTGGGGTTCCACCAAGACCCTCGACATGCACATCTCCTGGCTCCGGCGCAAGCTCGGCGACGATGCCGCCAAGCCGCGCTACATCACCACTGTCAGGGGAGTCGGCTTCCGATTCGAGCGAGAGTAGGCAGTGCGCCGCCGCCTGCTCTCCTCCACCCTGGTCGTCGCGGTCATCGCGGTCCTCCTGCTCGGGGTGCCCCTGGGCGTGGTGGTCAGCCGGTTGATCGTCGAGGACGCCAACCAGCAGCTGAGGGCGGAGGCGACCCGCCTCGTGGGTGAGGTGGAATACGCCCGTATCCAGGAGACACCGCTCGACCCGCAGCAGCTGAAACAGAAGTATCCGGACCGATACATCCAGATCTATGTGAACGGCAACCCGCCGACGGCTACCGTCGTCGGCGCCTCCCCGCCGTCCGGCCACTCCATGCACGAGGAAGCCAAGTCGGACAGCGGCATCTACGTCAGGGTGAGCCGCGACAGGGACCAGGTGGAGCGAGACGTTCGTGCTCGCCTGCTCCTCATCGTGGCACTGGCCGCCGCGGCACTCGCGGTCGCGGTGGGTCTCGCCATCGTGCAGTCCCGCCGGCTCACCCTTCCCCTGCAGGACCTCGCCAAGATCGCTGACCGGCTGGGTTCCGGAGACGCTCGGCCCAGCAAGCACCGCTACGGCATCCCCGAGCTCGACCGCGTCGCCGAGGTGCTCGACCGCAGCGCCACCCGCATCTCCGACCTGATCACCCGCGAGCGCGAGTTCGCCACCGACGCCTCCCACCAGCTGCGCACCCCCCTCACCGGGCTCACCATGCGCCTGGAGGAGATCGTCGCCGCCTCCCACGATCCCGCGATCGTCCGCGAGGAGGGCGAGGCCGCCATCATCCAGGCCGAACGCCTCACCGCGGTCATCGACGAGCTGCTTGCCGCCGCCCGCCGCCAGCGGATCGCCCAGGCCGAGCCGATCTCCGTCGACGAGGTCCTCGTCCAGCAGGTCACCGAGTGGGAGCCCGCCTTCCGCCGCGCCGGCCGGTCGCTGTCCCTCGGCGGTGCCCGCGGCCTCAAGGCCCTCGCCACCGGCGGCGGTCTCGGCCAGGTCATCGCCTCGCTGCTGGAGAACTCCATCCAGCACGGCGGCGGCGCCGTCTCGGTGTCGACCAGCAGCAGCGACAACTACATCGTCATCGAGGTGGCCGACGAAGGGCCCGGCATCTCCGACGAGATCGCGCCCAAGGTCTTCGAACGGAACGTCAGCGGTGGCGGCGGCACCGGCCTCGGGCTCACCCTGGCCCGCGCGCTGGCCGCCGCGGACGGCGGGCGACTCGAACTCGTACGCCGCAGGCCGGCGGTGTTCGCGATCTTCCTGCGCCCGGCCGACAACCCGAGCCGTCGCGTGGTGACCGGCCCGGCCTGAACCCGCTCGACACCCGGGCGCGCCGCCATGGAACGGCAGGTCATGGAGGGGGCGGCACCCGGGCCCGTTTCGTGCGCCGGAGACCGGCTCGACGCCGGAGGGCGGGTCGTGGGGGGCTGACTGGCTCAGGGCCCGGCGTCCGGGTCTTCGGGGAGGCGACGTCCGGGGGCGGGTGATTCCGGGCAGCCGGAGTCCGGGGGAGGGCTAGCGTCGGGGGGAGACGGCCTCGGGCAGCCCGGTCGCGGGCTCGACGGGCGGGTCCTCGGGAGCGAGGAAGACCCACCGCTTGTAGGACCAGAACCGGAACAGCGTGCCGAACGCGACGCCGACGATCTTGGCGATGTTGTAGCTGAGCGGGTCCTGCAGGCCCAGCGTGTAGGTCGTGAACCCGATGCAGATCAGCGCGATCAGCAGCCCGATCCCGTTGAGCAGGAAGAACAGCGCGTACTCCCTGGCCAGCCCGCTCTGCTCCCGGTCCCGGAAGGTCCAGTAGCGGTTGCCGATGTAGGCGAACGTCGCCGAGATGCAGGTGGCCAGCACCGCGGAGATCAGCGGACCCCAGCCGAAGCCGAACCGGAAGAGGTTGGTCGCCCCCATGTCGACGAAGAAGGCGATGCCACCGATCGTCCCGAACTTCGCGAGCTCATGGATCAGGTGGACGACCCGGCTGTAGGCGCGTTTGAGGAACTCCACGTCTCCTGCACGGTCCTTTCCGGGTTCGCCAGCCGCACCCTCGAGCCGGCTCCGACGGCACCAGGTTACCGGCCACGGGTGGCGGCCGGGCGCGAAGACCCTGCAAAGCTACCCAGAGCACCATGCATCGCACACGCTCAACCAGCATTTCTTGAAATATCGTCTCATGGCGGTCGAGTGAGCCGCCTGGCCGTTACGCCGGCGCGCAGGTCGCGCGGACAGGCGTTCCGCGACGGACGGCGCGCGACCACCCTCACGCCGGCGCGCAGGTCGCGCGGACCGAGGTTCCGCCGGACGGTATGCTTCGGGCACGTGAGCAGCACCTCTTCGCATGTCGGCCCCGTGGTGGGCGTTGTCGGGGCGGGCCAGCTGGCCCGCATGATGCAGCAGGCCGCCATCCCGCTCGGTGTCGAGCTGCGCGTCCTCGCCAACGCGCGGGACGAGAGCGCGGCCAAGGTGATCGTCGACACCAGGCTGGGCGACTACCGTGATCTGGCCGTCCTGCGCGAGTTCGCCGCGGGCTGCGACGCCGTCACCTTCGACCACGAGCACGTCCCGACCGAGCACATCAGGGTGCTGGCCGACGAGGGCGTCGAGGTGCATCCCGGCGCCGACGCGCTGGTCCACGCCCAGGACAAGGCGGAGATGCGCAGGCGGCTGAGCGAGTTCGGCGCGCCGTGCCCCGCCTGGCGGACCGTGGAGACGGTCGCCGACGTCGAGGAGTTCGCCGGGGAGAACGGCTGGCCGGTCGTGCTCAAGGCGGTCAGGGGCGGCTACGACGGTCGCGGCGTGTGGGTGTGCGCCGACGCGGCCGAGGCCGCCGAGGTGGTCGCGACCGGCGTCGCGCTGCTCGCCGAGGCGTTCGTGCCGTTCGAGCGGGAGCTGGCCGTGCTGGTCGCGCGCTCGCCCCACGGTCAGGGCGTCAGCTATCCGGTGGTGGAGACCGTCCAGGAGAACGGCATCTGCGTCGAGGTCCTGGCCCCCGCGCCGAACCTCGACCCCGAGGACGCCGCCCAGGCCCAGCGCATCGCGCTGAAGATCGCCGACGAGCTGGACGTGACCGGCCTGCTGGCGGTCGAGATGTTCGAGACGGCCGACGGGCTCGTGGTCAACGAGCTGGCCATGCGTCCGCACAACAGCGGCCACTGGACGATCGAGGGCGCCCGCACCTCACAGTTCGAGCAGCACCTGCGGGCGGTGCTCGACCTGCCGCTCGGCTCGCCCTCGCTGGCCGCGCCCTACGTCGTCATGGCGAACCTGCTCGGCGGCGACGATCCCGCCATCTTCAAGCGCTACGAGCACGTGATGGCCCACGATCCGGGTGTCAAAGTGCACTTCTACGGCAAGGAAGTACGGCCGGGGCGCAAGATCGGGCACGTCACCGTTCTCGGCACCGACCTCGACGACGCGCGGGCCCGCGCCAAGCACGCGGCCGTCTACCTCACCACCGGGGAGTACGCATGATCGGCATCGTGATGGGCAGCGACTCCGACTGGCCGGTCATGAGGCTGGCCGCGGAGGCCGTGGCCGAGTTCGGCGTGCCGTTCGAGGCCGACGTGGTCTCCGCGCACCGCATGCCGACCGAGATGATCGAGTACGGCAGGCAGGCCGCGGCCCGCGGCGTCCAGGTGATCATCGCGGGCGCCGGTGGCGCGGCGCACCTGCCCGGCATGCTGGCCTCGGTCACGCCGTTGCCGGTGATCGGTGTGCCGGTGCCGCTGAAGTACCTCGACGGCATGGACTCCCTGCTGTCCATCGTGCAGATGCCCGCGGGCGTGCCCGTGGCGACGGTCGCGATCGGCGGGGCGCGCAACGCGGGGCTGCTGGCCGTCCGCATTCTCGCCGCCTCCGACGCGGCGCTGCGCGGGCGCATGGAGGCCTTCCAGGAGACCCTGCGCGACCAGGCGCACGCCAAGGGCGAGAAGCTGCGCGCCGAGGCGGCGGAGATGGGCCGCTAGCTCAGCGGTCGTGGCCGAGCGCGGATCGCCGCGCCGGCACCGCGGCTCCCGTGGGCGCAGGGCCGGCGGGAAAGCCGCCGGGCGGCGGGCGCAGGGTCGGCCGGAAAGCCGCCGGCCGGAAAGCCGTCGGCCGGAAAGCCGTCGGCCGACGGGCACAGGGTGCGCCGCCGCCCGGGGAACGAGAGGGACTATGGGCGACCGAGGGCGCGGTAGTGCCAGCCGGCGGAGCGCCAGGCCTCGGAGTTGAGCGCGTTGCGCCCGTCGACGATCTTGCGGGTGGCGACCACTTCGCCGAGCTCCTCCGGGTCCAGCTCGACGAACTCCTGCCACTCGGTCAGCAGCAGCACCACGTGGGCGCCGCGCACCGCGTCGAGCGCCGACTCGCCGTAGGACAGCTCGGGGTGCGCCTTGCGGGCGTTGGTCAGCGCGATCGGGTCGTAGACGGTGACCTGCCCGCCCTGCTGCCCGATCGTCACGGCGACGTCGAGCGCGGGGGAGTCGCGGATGTCGTCCGAGTTCGGCTTGAAGGCCGCGCCCAGCACGCCGACCGTGCACCCGCGGAACGAGCCGCCCGCCAGCTCTCGTGCCAGGTCGACCATCCGCGCCCGCCGGCGCATGTTGATGGCGTCGACCTCGCGCAGGAACGTCAGCGCCTGGTCGGCGCCCAGCTCGCCGGCCCGCGCCATGAACGCGCGGATGTCCTTGGGCAGGCAGCCGCCGCCGAACCCGAGGCCCGGGTTGAGGTAGCGGCCGCCGATCCTGTCGTCGAACGACAGCGCCCTGGACAGCTGCTGCACGTCGGCGTGGGAGGCCTCACACACCTCGGCCATCGCGTTGATGAAGGAGATCTTGGTGGCCAGGAACGCGTTGGCCGCGGTCTTGACCAGCTCGGACGTCGGGTAGTCGGTCACCACCATCGGGATGTCGCCGAGCGGCTCGTAAACCTCGCGCAGGATCTTCTCGGCGTGCGCGGAGGCGACGCCGATGACGATGCGGTCGGGCTTGAGCGTGTCCTGGACGGCGAAGCCCTCGCGCAGGAACTCGGGGTTCCAGGCCAGTTCGGCGGCGGCGTTGACCGGCGCCAGGCGCGCGAGCTTGGCGGCCAGGCGGGCCGCGGTGCCGACGGGGACCGTCGACTTGCCGACGACCAGGCACTCCCTTTCCAGGTACGGCGCGAGCGACTCGACGGCCGTGTCGAGGAAGGACACGTCGGCGGCGTATTCGCCCTGCTTCTGCGGTGTGCCCAGGCAGAGGAAATGAACGTCGCCGAACGCGCCGGCCTCCTCGTAGGAGGTGGTGAAGCGCAACCGTCCCGACGCGAGCCCTCGCCTCAGGATCTCTTCCAGACCGGGTTCGTGGATCGGCAGCTCACCGCTCTGCAGCCGGCGGATCTTGTCCGCGTCGATGTCAAGGCCGAGAACCTCGAAGCCGAGGTCCGCCATGCAGGCCGCGTGAGTGATGCCGAGATACCCGGTTCCGATCACCGTAAGGCGATATGGCACGAGTGAGCTCCTTTCATCGCCAAGGCATGTTACCGGTCCCCGTAACTTCCACTGTGCCACCTGGGTAAACCGACAAATCGTACCGACTGGTAACAAGATGCTTGGACGTCCTAGTATTCGAGGTATGACCTACGCCCTCACCGAGGAGCACGAGATGCTCCGCGAGACCGTCCGTGCCCTCGCCGCTGAGAAGATCGCGCCCCGCGCCGCCGAGGCCGACGAGCGCGAGGAGTTCCCGTGGGACGTCTACAAGTCGCTCGTGGCCGCTGACCTCCACGCGATCCACGTCCCCGAGGAGTACGGCGGTGCGGGCGGCGACGCGCTCGCCGCGGTCATCGTCATCGAGGAGGTGGCCCGCGCCTGCGCCTCCTCGTCGCTGATCCCCGCCGTCAACAAGCTGGGCACCGTCCCGTTGCTGCTGTCGGCCTCGGAGGAACTGAAGGCCGCTTACCTGAGGCCGGTCGCGACGGGTGAGGCGATGTTCTCGTACGCCCTGTCCGAGCCCGAGGCGGGATCCGACGCGGCGGCCATGAAGACCCGAGCGGTCCTCGACGGCGACCACTACGTCCTCAACGGCGTCAAGATGTGGATCACCAACGCGGGCGTCTCCGAGTACTACACGGTCATGGCCGTCACCGACCCCTCCGCGGGCGCGCGCGGCATCTCCGCCTTCGTCGTCGAGAAGTCGGACGAGGGCGTCTCCTTCGGGCCCAAGGAGCGCAAGCTCGGCATCAAGGCCTCGCCGACGCGTCAGGTCATCCTCGAGGACGTGCGCATCCCGGCGTCCCGCATGATCGGCGCGCCCGGGACCGGCTTCAAGACCGCCCTGGCGACCCTCGACCACACCCGCGTCACGATCGCCGCCCAGGCGCTGGGCATCGCCCAGGGCGCCCTCGACTACGCGATCGGGTACGTGAAGGAGCGCAAGCAGTTCGGCAAGGCGATCGCCGAGTTCCAGGGTCTGCAGTTCATGATCGCGGACATGGGGATGAAGCTGGAGGCGGCCCGCCAGCTGACCTACCACGCGGCGGCCAAGTCGGAGCTGGCGATGCACGGACAGCCGCAGAAGGACCTGACGTTCCTGTCGAGCGCGGCCAAGTGCGCGGCCTCCGACGCGGCGATGGAGATCACGACCGACGCGGTGCAGCTGCTGGGCGGGTACGGGTACACCCGGGAGTTCCCGGTCGAGCGGATGATGCGCGACGCCAAGATCACCCAGATCTACGAGGGCACCAACCAGATCCAGCGCATGGTCATGGCCAGGCAGCTCCTCAAGTAGGCGATGAGCTGCGAAAACCCGGTTCCCGTCGGTGAGGGGACCGGGTTTCGCGCTGTGGTGGATCTCGACGTCGGTTTCTGTTCTGTGATCCGGCGCCCTCCGGACGCCCCACAACCGTTCGGGCGGAAGGCGCGTCCAAATATTCAGGGTGCGCATGTCACGCCGTCTGAGTCACCGTGTCGCCTCCGTGGTCCCTCACGGGATCCCGATGAAAAGGGAGTGAGTATGGGGATCTTCAAGCAGGCCACGAACGAGGCCTTGGCCGTCAGCGCCCGTAACGCCGCAGCCGAGGGGCGTACGGTGTTCACCGCCCAGATCATCAGTGAGATCGGGCATCTCAACTTCTCCGGGGAGATCGAGAAGCTCGGCCGGGGCATCGAGGTGGTCGAAGCCCAGGGATGGAAGCTCGACACCGTGAACACGCTGAAAGTCGACAAGATGACCGGGGATCGTCCCCTCTTCGTGTGCGTGTTCCGGCGTCACCAGTGGTGACGTGACCGGCGAGCGGCGCTCAGCGGGGCCCCTTCCCGCACATGGAAGGGGATGTGTGGCGACGGTGTGAAAGTACTGGGCAGGTCGTGTGCAAACGGTCACCCTGCTGCGGTATCGCCCTTACCGTCGCAGGATATGCAGACAGTGGACGTACTGGTCGTGGGTGCGGGTCTGGCCGGCCTGTGCACGGCCCGCCTGCTCGCGCGACGGCAGCTGAACGTGATGGTGGTCGACCGCCGCAGGTCGCTGTCGACGGGCATCCGCACGACCGGGATCTTCGTGCGCCGCACCCTGGACGACTTCGACCTGCCGGACCACCTGCTCGGGCCTGGTGTGCGGGACGTGCTGCTGTATCCGCCGTCGCGGCGGGCGCCGATCCGGCTCACCAGCGACCGGGACGAGTACCGCGTGGCCGACATGGCGGCCGTCTACGAGCATGCGCGCCGCGCGGCGGAGTCGGCCGGGGCGCGGGTGCTGCTGGGCGTGCGGTACCTCGACGTGTCGAAGGGTTTCGTGCGGTTCGCGGGGGCGGAGCCGGTGGCCGCCCGGTTCGTCGTCGGCGCGGACGGCGCCCGCTCCCGGGTGGCCCGTGATCTCGGCCTGGACGTCAACCGGCGCTTCCTCGTCGGTGCCGAGATCGTCCATCCGGTCGCGTCGGGCACGACGACCCCGGCGTTCCACTGCGTGCTGGACCCGCGGATTGCTCCGGGGTACCTGGGGTGGGTCATCGACGACGGTCGGCATGCGCATGTCGGCGTCGCGGGATATCCGGACGCCATGCGCACCGGCATCCGTCACCTGCTGGAGGCTTTCGCCGCGGACGCGCCCGGCCGCGCGGCGCCGACCGGTCCGGTCGAGCGCCGAGGTGGTCCGATCCCGGTCGGCGGGGTGCTGCGCCGGTTGGCGTGCCCCGCCGGGCTGCTCGTCGGAGACGCGGCGGGCGCGGTGTCGCCGCTGACGGCCGGGGGGTTGGACCCCTGCTTCCGCATGTCCGAACAGGCCGCGGCGGTCGCCGCCGAGTATCTGCGTACGGGCGACCGGCGCGTGTTGCGCCGGTACGACGGGGAGGCGTTGCGGTCCAGGTTCCGAGGCCGGCTGTTGTTGCGCCGCGTGTTCGCCGGCATCCGATCCCCGGCCGCGGCGGAGGCGGCCGTGGCCGTGCTGCGCGGTCGTGCCGGTCGTGCCCTGGCGGCGCGGATCCTGTTCGGCGACGGCTCGTTTCCGGGCGTCACCCCCGAGTTCGCGGACCCGGCGGTCGACCGTCCAGGCCGGTGACGCCGGACCGGCCTGCGACGGGCGGGGCCGCTTCGCCGTGTCCGTAATTCCTCCGCGAGATGGAAGAAACCTCCGTTGTCAGAAATTTCCGGTATTGCCGTCATACGTGTCGTTGACCCGGAATGATCAAGGTTGGCCCGTGCCGCATGAGCGGGCCACCCGAACGACGATTGGGGGAACATGCGCACACGATCTTCTCTGCTCGCGGCCGCCTTCGCGGTGATGGCGGTGCTCTTACCCGCCTCGACGGCAGGAGCGGCCCCGGGGACGGCCGCTGAGGACGGAGTCACCGCGGCCACGGGGACAGGCGCCATCACCTGGGCGCCCTGCGAAGAGGAACCCTCCGCCGAGTGCGGCAAGCTGGCCGTCCCGATCGACTGGTCCGATCCGGGCGGGCCCACCATCGACCTCGCCATCGCCCGCCGCAAGGCCACCGACCCAGCGGCCCGCATCGGATCCCTGCTGGTCAACCCGGGCGGTCCGGGCGGGTCGGGCGTGGAGGCCGCCTACGGCGCTCCCGGTTTCTTCACCGAGGAGATCCAGCGGCGGTTCGACATCGTCGGCTTCGACCCCAGGGGCGTGGGCCGCAGCCATCCCGTGGTCTGCTCGGCGGCCCTGTACAACCAGATGCCGTACCCCGTCATGGCGAGCCAGGCCGACTTCGACACGTGGAAGGCCTACACCAGGAAGCTGCACAAGGACTGCCGGGCCCGCACCGGCCCCCTCTACGACCACGTCGACTCGGTCGACGTCGCTCGTGACATGGACGCCGTCCGCGCCGCCCTCGGCGAGGAGAAGCTCACCTACTACGGGCTCTCGTACGGCACGCTGATCGGTCAGATGTACGCCGAGCTGTTCCCGCACCGGATCCGGGCACTCGCCCTCGACAGCACCATGGACCACAGCCTCGGCGTCAAGGCGTTCCTCGACACCGAGAGCGCCGCGGCCGAGGACGGGTTCGACCAGTGGGCCGCCTGGTGCGAGGCCGACTCCAGCTGCGCCCTGCACGGGCGCGACATCCGGGCGTTCTGGGAGAACCTGCTGGCGAAGGTACGGCGCGGCGAGGTGTACTACCCGGGCGTCAAGGACCGTCCGATGACCGAGCTGCAGCTCATCTACCAGGGCGTACTGGGGAACGAGGGGCCGAACTGGCGCCTGCTGACCGATATGCTCATCGCCCTGGACGGCGGGACAGTGCCCGAGGACGTGCCGCCGCCGCCCGGCCGACAGCCCGTGCCGGGGGAGCTCGCGCAGCTGCCGACCGTGATCCTCTGCCAGGACTACGACCTGCGGGTGCGCGACTACCGGCAGTACGCCGCGCTCATGCGCAGCTCCGCCCGCCTGGCCCCCGACATGCGGTACAACCCGATGCCGATCGAGGACCTGCCCATCTGCCTCAACCAGCGCGCCACCAACCCGCAGCACTCGCTGCGCTACAAGGGCAGTGCTCCGCTGCTGATCGGCACCTCGATGCACGACCCCGCCACCCCCTCCACCTGGGCCGCCAACGTGGCCCGCCAGCTCGGCCCCAAGGCGGTGCTGCTGACCTACGAGGGGTGGGGTCACCGTATCTACGGCAAGGACGAGTGCAGCACGCGGCACTTCGACGAGTACCTGATCTCGCTGACCGTGCCCGCGCCCGGCACCCGCTGCTCCGTGGCCGCGGCCGAGACCATGGCCAAGCGGCAGGCCCCGTCGTGGCCGTCGAGCCCGCTGCACTGGGCCGGTCCGGTCGCGACCCTGTCCCGTCCCGAGCCCGGCCACGCCTCCGTCGGCACGTCCCGCTGAGCCTCGCTCCAGCCTCCGCGGGCAGGTGCGCCCGTGGCCGGATGCGCGGCGAGTGCCACATCCGGCGGGGCCCCCACGCGGGGCCCCGCCGGTCGGGTGTCCGCGAACCCGAGCAGCCCGCGCCGGAGCGCGGGCGTCCGCCCGGCCCCGGCCTGTCGCCGGTACGGTGAACGCGTGGCGACCTGGTCCCCGTCGGCTGGAGGTGCCCATGGTGTCCCGCGTGGCGAGCTGGCTGGGGCTGGTCGGCCACCTGTGCACGCTGCCCTTCTACCTGGCGAGCGGGCTGGTGGCGCCACTCTGGGCGATCCTCGTCCTTCTCGTGGTGTGGGCGGGCCTGCTGGGCGTCGCCGTGCGGGCCGTTCGCGGGCGCTCGGCCTGGGGGCCGGCAGTGCCGGTGCTCGCGGTGGCCGTCTGGCTCGGCGCCGTCTCGGCCGGGGAGGCGTTCCTGGGATGGACGGGCTGACCCCGGACGGCAGGCGCCGTACGGCGGGCGCTGACGCCGGGCAATGACGGGCTGACCTCGGACGGCAGGCGCCGTAGGGCGGGCGCTGACGCCGGGCAAACGATCCGCTGACGCGGCCGCCGTCATGCTCTCCTCGGAAGGAGGCGGCGGTGGACCGGTGGGAAGAGGATCTGGCGGAGTTGGGTGGACGGGTACGGCACTGGCCCGCGGGCGCGGTGCTGTTCCGCGAGGGCGACCACGCCGACTGGGTCGTGTCGCTGCGATCGGGCAGGGTGAAGGTCACCTGTTCGACCGCGGCCGGGATCGAGGTCGTGCTGTGGCTGCTCGGCCCCGGCGAGTTGCTGGGGGAGTCGTCGGCGTTGGGCGAACGGATCCGCCCCGTGTCGGCCACGGCGCTCGAACCCGTCACCGGGCTGTGCCTTCCCGCCGCGGCGTTCGCGGGGCACCTGCGGGCGCGGCCCCTCGTCGCGATCTCCCTGGTGAAGCTGCTGGGCCGGCGGCTGAGGGACGCCGAGGACAAGCTGGCCGAGTTCAACTCCTTCGACACGCTGGGCCGCGTGACCAGGCGTCTGGTGGAACTCGCCGACCGGTTCGGGGCGCGTTGCCCGGCCGGGCTGCGGATCACTCTCCCGTTGTCGCAGCAGGAGCTGGCGGGATGGACCGGCTCGTCCCGGATCGCGACGGCCAAGGCGCTGCGCGTCCTGCGCGACCGTGGCTGGATCGAGACCGGCCGCAGGGAGATCGTCATCCGGGATCTCGACGCCCTCCGGCGCCGCGCCGCAGGAACGCCCTCCGCCGCAAGCGACCTCAGCGCCGCCGGATGATCTCCCGGGATGCCTGGCCTCTCCGGTACGGCCGGGCGGAGGGGCCCGTCAGCCTGGCCGGGCGAGTGGCGCGGTGCCCAGGTCGGCGTGGAGCCGGGCGGCCGCCTCCGTCTCGCCCAGGACTTCGAGCGACCGCGCCTCGTCGAAGGTGATTCCCAACCGGCGGGCGGCGGCCAGGGCGCCGGTGGCGGCCCGTCCGGCCGCCGTCCGCCGGCCGGTGACCTGATGCACCAGCGCCGCCGCCCAGCCCATGCGGGCCGCCGCCGACGGCGTCAGGCGGGTCAGCCTGTCCATGTGACGTAGCACCATCGCGACGGCGGGATCGTCGGCCTCCAGCGTCCAGAGGACCTCGGCCAGCCCCGCCCACGCTTCGAGGGTGCCCCTGAGCGGCATGTCCGGCCGCGCGGCCGTGCGCAACGCGTCGTCCACGGCCAGGCGGGCGGCGGCGGTATCCCCGCCGAGCAGGTGGAACCGGGCGCGGGCCACGCCGAGCCGTACCCGCTGGATCGTCGGGATCTTCGCGCCGGCCCGGGCGAAATGGTCCTCGCCGAGCGCGGGCAACGCCAGTGTCGCCTCCTCCGCAGCCTTCAACACCGCGCCCACGCCGGAGGTCTCCTGGTCCGCGAGCCGTAGCAGCGCCTCGGCCTGTCCGGTCAGGCACCAGTAACCGGACAGCTCTTCTCCCATGCGCGCGATCGACGCCTCGGCCACCGCCGCCATCATCGGCGCGGCGGCCGTGTAGCGGCCCCGCTGGATCTCCAGGTCGGCGAGGAGCCCGAGGCAGTGCTCCGCCAGGCGGGGATCGGCGGGATGCCGGCGGGCCAGGGTGAGGACCCGCTGCGCGGCGGTGAACCGTCCTTCGGCGGCCAGCCGCAGCCCCCGCGCGAGGCGGGCGCGGGAGACCGCCACCGGGTCCGCGACCTTGGCGATCTCCTCGTCGGCGAGACGGCCGTAGTAGCGGGCCGCCGTCTCGAAACCGGCGAGGGCGGTGACGACGGCGAAGTTCGCGTAGGCTTCGGCGCGTTCGACGGCCCCGCCCGCCCGCTCCGCCGCGTCCAGGTGGCGCACCACGCTGAGCAGCATCGTGCTGCGCTCCTGCCGGTGGTAGCCGAGTTCGGCCAGGACGGACAGGGTTCGCGCGGCCTCGGCGGCCAGCTCGCGCGCGGGCTCGTGCCGGGCGACTCCGCTCAGCGCGGTGGCGCGGTGGATCACCTGACGGGTCAACGCCGCGGCGACCGCCCCGGCCTTTCCAGCCCGCGTCGAGGGCAGCGGGCGATCGGCGACCGCCAGTGCGTCCCTGAACGCTCCCAGGCTCTCCGCGCCGCGCTCGAACTGGAAGTGCGCGATTCCGGCGAGCCGGTGCCATCGGGCCGCCGCCGCCCGCTCGCCGCGCACCGTCGCGATCATGTCGGAGGCCACGGACAGCGCTTCCGCATAGCGGTGCCGGCGCAGGCACAGCGTCCAGTAGTCCTCCGCGAACGCCGCCCGCTCGGCGTCGGTGAGCCGGTGGACCAGGTGCCGCCAGGCCTGCCGGATGTCGTCGATCTCCGGCTCGAACTCGTCGAGCACGGCCCGGTCGGCATGGTCGCGGAGCCGGCCGGCGCGCTCCCGCAGGAACCGGGCGTACCAGTGGGCATGGCGGACCCGGGGCGACTGGTCGGTCAGCCGCGCGACCGCGCACTGCCGTACGAGCTCGTGCACCCGGTACCGGCCGTCGTCGTCGCGGCGCACCAGCGAATGATCGGTCAACCGTGCGATGGCCAGGACGGTCGTGGCCGCGACCGCGATCCCCGCGGCGAGCGTGAAGCCGCCGGCGAACACCGACACGGCGGCCAGGGCCCGCTGTTCACAGGTGGTGAGCAACTGCCACGAGGTGTCGAAGACGTGCTGCATGCTCGCGTGGCGCGCGGCGGCCGCCGGTGCCGGATGCACCAGCAGCGCCGCCGGAGCCTCCGCGGCACGCTCCGGCGGAGAGTGCGCCTCCAGTTGGTCGGCGATCTCCTCGCAGGTCATCGCCCTGGTCAGCGTCGCCGCCAGCTCGACGGCGAGGGGCAGTCCGCCGACGGCGCCGCAGATGCGGTCGAGCGAGCGCGCGTCGGGGTCGATGCGCGGGTCGAGATTCCTGGCACGTTCCACGAACAGTGCTCGCGCGGCGGCCCCGCGCAGGACCGGCACCTCGTGGACGTGCTCCGCGCAGATGCCCAGCCGGCGCCGCGAGGTCGCCAGGATCCGTACGGCAGGCGCCACCGCCAGGATCGCCCCGGCCAGCGGGGCCATGCCGGGCAGGTGCTCGAGATTGTCCAGGACCAGGACCAGGTTCCGGTGCCGGACGGCGGCGAGCAGCAGGTCGCGGGCGGGCCTCGGCGGTGTCAGGTCGACGCCGGCGGCCTCCGCCAACGTCGTCACGACCACGTCCGTCCCACTCGTGGCCGCCGCCCGAGCATCGGGCGACCGGACTCCGGCGAACGAGACGAACAGCACCTCGCAGTCGGTTCGTTCGGCGACGGCGACGGCCAGCCGGGTCTTGCCCACGCCACCCGGACCGGTCAGCGTGAGCAGCCGCACCTCCCGATCACGCAGCTTCGCCGACACCCTCTCCACCTCGGCCTCGCGGCCGATCAGCCGGGTCAGCGGGCGCGGCAGCCCGCGCCGCGCGGCCGGTCCGCTCGCCGGGGCGCCCCGTGGTTCCCGGCGCGCACCCGATCGGGGCCCGGCGGGGGCGATCCGCTGCCGCAGCGCCTCGGTGCGGGGATCGGGCGCGACGCCGAGCTCCTGGTCCAGCGTCCGGCGGCAGGCCTCGTACTGCGTCAGGGCGCCCGCGCGGTTGCCCGTCGCCCAGAGCGCTTCGATGATCAGGCGATGCGCGCTCTCGTCCAGCGCGTCGATGTCCAGGACCCGGCGCGCCAGCCGTACGGCGTCCGCGCAGTCGCCCCGCTCCCGCGCCGCGTGCGCCCGCGCGCTCAGCGCCTGTACGGCGGCGCGCCCGGCCTGCCGCCGGCGCTCGGCCACCCAGTCGTCGAACCCAGGAGCGTTCGGGACCGCGAGATCGTCCAGGAAACCGCCCCGGTAGTCCGCCGGCACCGTGCCGTTCTCGACCAGGTCGGCCCAGTCCAGCGAGTACGGCCGGCCGCGGTCGAACGCGACGTGGGTCCGGCTGATGATCAGATGATCGCCCACGGCGCGGCGCAGCTCCATCAGGGCGAGCCGCAGACTTCCGCGTGCCTTCGTCTCCGAGCGGTCGCCCCATAACAGCCCGGCGAGGGCGGATCTGGTGTGCGGTGTGCTCTCGACGATCAGGTAGAACAGCACGGCCCGCGCCTTCACCGACGTCACCGGCACGGCGGAACCGTCCCCGGCGGTCAGTGACGAAGCCCGCAGCACACGCACATGCAAGTCGTCCATCCGCGACCCCCGTCGGCATGACCCCGTGCACGTGCCCCGATGCTACATTCGCCGCGGGGCCGCTCATAGACATTCATGCCGAGAAAGTCGCCGCATTCAGCTCGCGAATACGGCAGGCAGCGAAGACATTCCGATTTCCGGAATTCGGATGAACCGCATCCTCGCTTGCCTGCCCTCGTCCCGTTTCGTCAGTCGACCTCGTACACGATCGTGTATTCGGCGCCGTTCAGATGGTCGAACTTCTCGACCTGGATCCCGGCACCGGCCTCGCTGGAGCTGACCACGACGCTGCCCAGGAAGTCGTCGTTGCTGCCCTTGTCCACGTCGAACAGCTCCATCGTGGCCGTGCTAAAGAATTCGAACGTCGTCCCCGTGAGGATCTCCGTGTCGCCCTTGCCCATCTTGCCGGGCCCGAACTTGCTCACCCCGTTGATGAACAGCTGCGGCTCGTCCTCGCCGACGCTGTCCTGCTTCTTGTTGCAGGTCAGGGAGATGAGCTCGATGGTGTACGTCGTGGCGCCTGTCGCGGAGGTCGCCGCGGTCGCCGACGCCGCCGGCAGCAGCGTCGCGCTCGCCAGCGCGGCGGTGGCGACCGGCAGCGCCGCCCATCGAAGAACTCTGTTCATCGCTTTTCCTTTCCCCCTCGGGCGCGCGCCCGGGTGCTTTTTCGGAACAGCACCAGTGCATCCGAAAGAGCCGGCGAGGTCTGTCTCGCCGGATACACAGCGATGGTGTTCTTCGATACAGTCGCCCGGTCGGAAAAGGCGGCCGTCGTCCGAGGGGGCGTTGTCCGGAAAGCCGTCGTCCGGAAAGCCGTTGTCCGAGGAGTGACGCGCTAGCCGTCACGAACCGTTCGGCGTCGTCGATCCACGGATGGTGTCCCGCGCCCGGCTGGACGACGACCTCGGCGTTCGCGAAGGCGGGGGTCGCGCGCTGCGCGGTCAGGTGCGGGCGGGGGCAGGGGCGGGGCGGCGGTCGCGGCGCAGGCCGTACAGGGCGATGAGCAGGCCGGCGCCGGTGAGGAGCGCGCCCACGAGGTAGATCGAGCGCAGCCCGGGGCCGCCGCTGATCACCTGTCCGCCGAGCCAGCCCGCGAAGGCGGCGGCGACCTGGAAACCGGAGGCGTTGACCGCCACGGCGAGGGTCGGGGCCGTGCCGGCCGTGGTCAGGACGCGGGTCTGCATGCCCGGGATGATCGCGAACGCCAGCACGCCGATGGCGAAGGTCATGATCGCCGCGGCCACCTGGTTGCCGCTGACCAGCCAGAACAGTGCCAGCGTGCCCGCCAGGACAGCCAGCAGCCCGGCCAGTGACGGCATCAGCGCCTTGTCCGACAGCCACCCGCCGAGGAAGTTGCCGACGACGGCGCCGGTGCCGTACACCAGCAGCAGCCCGGGTACGGCGGCGGCGGAGAACCCGCTGACGTCGGTGAGCAAGGGGGCGATGTAGGTGAAGACGGTCACGATTCCCACGTTGCCCACCGCGGTGAGCGCGATGGCGAGGCGCAGGTCGCGGCGCGCGAACACCCGCAGCTCGCCCAGGACGGAGCCGGTCGCGGCGGCGGGCTGCGCCGGGAGGTGCCGCAGCACCAGCAGCAGGGCCGCGAAGGTGAACGCGGCGACCGTGGCGAAGGTGGCCCGCCAGCCGAGGTGCTGGCCGATGAAGGTGCCGATGGGCGTGCCGAGGATGATGCCGAGGTTCATGCCCAGGGTGAGCTTGGCGACCGTGGACGCCTGCCTGCCCGCGGCGGCCATCGAGACGGCGGTGGCGATCGCGACGGCGAAGAACGTGGCCACGACCAGGCCGGCGGCGAACCGCGACACGAGCAGGACGGCGTAGTTCCCCGCCAGCGCCGAGCCCAGGTTGGCGAGCACGGAGACGGCGACGAGCCCGGCGATCAGCGGTTTGCGGGCCAGCCGTGCCGTGAGGACGGTGACCACCGGACCGCCGACGATCATGCCCAGCGCGTAGGCCGTCACCAGCAGGCCGGCGTCCGGAACCGACACCGCCAGGTCGGCGGCCACGTCCGGCAGGATGCCGGCGATCACGAACTCGCCGGTCGTGAGGCCGAACACCACCAGCATGAGGGAGAAGACGAAGAGCGGCATGACGGATGCCCCAAGTAGATCTAGTTGGAATAATATCAACTAGAACTATCACAGCTGTAATCAGCGGCGCTAGGCTGGGGGGTATGACGAGTCGGCCGGACCTGTCGGTGGATGCCCAGATCGACCGTGACGTGTGCAAGCTGGTCCACCAGTTCGTGCAGCGACTCGACGTCCATGTGCGCCGTGTCGCCGACGAGGTCGGCCTGACCCCCACGCAGGTGGTCGCGCTGCGCGAGCTGTCCGAGCCGATCACCGCGCGCGAGCTGGCCGGCAGGATGTTCTGCGAGCCGTCCAACGCGACCTTCGTCCTGGATCGGCTGGAGCTGCAGGGCCTGGTCCAGCGCCTGCCGCACCCGACGGACCGGCGGGCCAAGCGGATCGTGCTCACGCCGGACGGCGAGCGGTGCCGGGCCGACGTCGTCGCCCGCCTGGGTACCCGGTCGCCGCTCACGGCGCTGGCCGCCGACCAGCAGGAGGCCCTGCGCGAACTCCTGCGGGCGCTCGTCCAGTAGGGCCGCGGCCTGCCTGTTCTCATCCGGGCTTCGGCATGCCCGGAAAGCCTGCCGTCGTCGTCGATGCGGTCGGATCGTCACCAGTGGATGGAAGCGTGGGGCTTGACCTGAGGCGCCATCTCGAATAATGATAATTCCGACCGTAATAGTAGAGAAACCCGGAAATGGGGATGCCGTGCGCGCGCTCATCCTGCTCGGCCTGGTCGGCTTCGCCGCCCAGCTCGTGGACGGCAGCCTGGGCATGGCCTACGGCGTCACCTCCACCACGCTCCTGCTGGCCGTCGGCACCAACGCGGCCGCGGCGTCGGCGACCGTGCACCTGGCCGAGATCGGCACCACGCTCGCCTCCGGCATCGCGCACTGGCGGTTCAACAACGTCGACTGGAAGGTCGTCGCCAAGATCGGCATCCCGGGAGCGGTCGGCGCCTTCGCGGGGGCGACGTTCCTGTCGAGCCTCTCGACGGCGGCCGCGGCGCCGATCATGTCGATCATCCTGCTGTCGCTCGGCGCCTACATCCTGGTCCGGTTCACCGTCTTCGGGCTGCCCCGTGCCGACTTCGGCAAGCCGCTGCGCAAGCGGTTCCTGGCGCCGCTCGGCCTGCTGGCCGGGTTCGTCGACGCCACGGGCGGCGGCGGGTGGGGCCCGGTCGGCACGCCCGCCATCCTCGCGAGCGGCCGGCTGGAGCCGCGCAAGGTGATCGGCTCGGTCGACACCAGCGAGTTCCTCGTCGCCCTCGCGGCCAGCACCGGTTTCCTCGTCGGGATCGGCTCGCAGAACATCGACTTCACCTGGGTCGGCGTCCTGCTGCTCGGTGGCATCCTCGCCGCGCCCATCGCCGCCTGGCTGGTACGGCACATCCCGCCGCGCATCCTCGGCTCGGCCGTGGGCGGCGTCATCATCCTCACCAACCTGCGCACGCTACTGCGCAGCGACTGGGTCGCCGCTCCCGGCGGCGTGCAGACCGTCGCCTACCTCGCCATCGCGCTGATCTGGGCCGGGGCGATCACGCACTCGGTTCGTGCCTACCGCAGGGACAAGGCCGCCGCCCCGGTCGAGTCGCTCGAGGTCGAGCTGCGGCCGCGCGAGAGCGAGCCGGAGACCGCGCGCACGCCCGCCTGACCGCCCGACGGGCCGGCCTGATCGTCTGACGGGTCGGCCTGATCGTCCGAGGGGTCGGCCTGACTGTCCGACGCGCCGGCCTGACCGCCCGACCCGGTCTGACCGCCGCCGGGCCGCGCGGGCACCGGTGCTCGGCGATTGCCCGGTCCTGGACGAGGTGAGACAACGGAACGGTGCCACGGGCCGGGTGAGCGTGACCCCGAACCCCTACGTCCCGACGCGACCGCGGACCTGGTTCGGCCTGCTCATCGGCACACCCGGCTACTCGAACATGGTCATGTACATCGACGAGGTCGTCTCCGGCCCCTACCGGCCCTGACCTTCCCAAGCGCGGCGGGTGACAAGGCCGGTACCCCAACGGGTGGCTCCGCCGTATGGTTCGCTCGTGCTAAATTTTGGCCAAGCGGTCAGAAATTGAGCTGACCGGCCAGAGTTGGGCCCCGCAAGGAGACGGAATGAGACTCGAACTTCGGCCACCCCGGCACCAGGTCGACCCGCGAGCCGTCCGGTGGTGGACGACCCAGGCGCTGGTCCCCGTCGTGCCCCCGGTTCTCGTGCTGGGCCTGCTGGCGTTACTGATCCCGCCCGCCCGGGCGTGGCTCCTGCTGTCCCTGGCCGTGGTGGCGGTGCCCGGCGTGGCGTACGCGGCGATCATGCCGCGCCGGCGCTACCGCGTGCACCGGTGGGAGACGACCGAGGACGCGGTCTACGCGGCTTCCGGCTGGGTGTGGTACAAGGCGCGGGTGGCGCCGATGTCGCGCATCCAGACCGTCGACACCGTGCGGGGGCCGCTGCAGCAGATCTTCAAGCTGTCCGGGGTGAAGGTCACCACGGCCTCGGCGGCAGGCTCGATCACCATCCAGGGGCTCGACCACGTGCTCGCCGCCGACCTCGTCGAGCGGCTCACCGCCAGGACGCAGGCCGTCCCCGGGGACGCGACGTGACCGGGCACGACATGACCGGGCACGACATGGCAGGGCGGGACGTGACCGGGTGTGGCACGGAGGGGCGTGACGTGTCCGGCGGGTGGGAGCGGCTCGACCGGCGGACGGTGGGGACCGGGCTCGGCTGGGTGATCGGCCCGGCGATCCCCGCGACAGCCGTCGTCGCCCTCGCGGGGCCGAGCCCGCGGACGGTCATCCCGCTCCTCGCCCTGCTGACGGTCTTCGCCGGCATCGCGGTGCTCGTCACGCTCCGGTACGCCACCACCCGGTTCCGCGTCACCGACGAGCGGGTCGAGCTGCGCGCCGGGCTGCTGTTCAGGCGGCACCGCTCGATCCCGCGCGACCGCGTCAGGGCCGTCGACCTCACGGCCGGGCCCGCGCACCGGCTGTTCGGCCTGGCGGTGGTGCGCGTCGACGCGGGCGAGCAGCAGGCGGGGCTCCGTCTCGACGCGATCGCCGGACCCAGGGCCGAGCACCTGCGCCGGCTGCTGCTCGGCGGGGGGACGGCGGCGCAGCGGGACAACACGCTCGCGGGCCTGCGCCCGCGCTGGATCGGGTTCGCGCTGCTGAGCAGCTGGACGCCGCTCATCGGGCTGGCCCCGTTCGGCGCCTTCTTCCGCGTGCTGGACATCTTCGGAGTCGAGCCCGCAGAGGTCGGGTTCCTGCGTGACGCCTGGGCCGCGGCGAGCACGACCTCGCCGGCGCTGCTGGTCGTGGCGGCGGTCGTGACCGTGACGGTGATCGGGCTGGTGGGCGCGTTGGCCCTGTACGTGGAGGTGTGGTGGCGCTTCCGCCTGTCGCGCGAGTCCGACGGCGCCTACCGGGTACGGCGCGGCCTGCTCACCACGCGGTCGCTGTCGCTGGAGGAGAGCCGGTTGCGCGGGGTCGAGCTGGCCGAGCCGGCGCCTCTGCGTTGGGGCGGCGGCGCCAGGCTGCGCGCGCTGGTCGCCGGCATGAAGCCCGACGACAGCGAGGAGCGGACGTCGGCCGCGCTGCTGCCGCCCGCGCCCCGGGTGACCGCGCTGCGGGTGGCCGCGCAGGTTCTCGGCGGGCCCGCGCTGGAGGTGCCGCTGCGCCCCCATCCGCGGGCGGCGCTGCGGCGGCGGCTGCTGCGGGCCGTCTGGCCGCTCGTGCCGGCGGCGCTCGCGCTGGCCGGGCTCGGGGCGTGGCTGAGCTGGGTTCCCGGCGCGCTGTGGCTGCTCGCTCCCGCGTGCGCGCTGGTGACCGTGCCGCTGGCCGTCGGCGCCTATCGCAGCCTCGGGCACGGGCTGGCCGGGCCGTACCTGGTGACCCGGTACGGCGCGGCGCTGCGCAGGACGGTGGCGCTGCGCAGGGACGGGGTGATCGGCTGGACGTTCGGCACGTCGCCGGCGCAGCGGCGCAGGGGGTTGATGACGCTGACGGCGGCGACGGCGGCGGGGGCGTACCGGGTGAAGGACGTCGGCGTGGGGGAGGGCGTGGTGTTCGCCGAGGAGGCGGTTCCCGGGCTCCTGGCTCCCTTCCTCGTCTCCAGCGTCTCCCCGCCGGCGCCGCCGCGTTCATGAATGAGACGGGCGCACGGCGACGAGGACCAGCGCGCCACCGCCACCGGGGGACTGCGGCGACCAGCGCACCACGGCCCGGCGGGCGCGGCGCCCCCCAATGTGACCGTCCGGCGGGCGCGGCGACGGGCATGCCGCCGCCCGTCGGGCGCGGCGGCGCGAGGCGTGCCGGCCCGGACGGCTCAGAAGAGGCGCTGGCAGCCGTAACCGGTGATCCCCGTGGGCGTGTCGGCCTCCCCTGACGTGCACAGGATGATGCGGGTCAGCTGGAACGGCGACCAGACGGCGAACGGTTCGAGGATCGGCCCCTGGGCGGGCGCGCCGTCGGTGCCCTGGCAGTAGGCGCCGGTCAGCGTGCCGTCCTCGCCGAGGTTCACGATGACACAGGTGTAGGTGGGGGTCGCGGCGGCGTGGGCGGGCGAGACGGGGCCGAAGAGAGCGAGCAGGGCGAAGCCGAGCAGGGCGACAATGATCTTCACGGAAGGTTCCTTCCTGAGAGAGCGATCAAGCGGGTGGAGTCATGGTCAACGACCCCATGTCGGCAATGTAGTATTCGCTCGATCACGCAACGTAGTCGCCACGAGGGGGAGTGCTCAGGTCATCGGCCAGGCGTCCTGATCGGCCAGGCTGAGCACCAGCGCGGCGATGTTCCACGCGTCGTCCTCGCCGCGATGGTGGCGTCCCTCCAGGGGAAGTCCCGCGATCCGCAGGGCTGCGGCCATCCCCGGCCGCTTGCGCAGCCCGTGCGCCTCGGTGAAGACCGCCTTGGCGTTGGCGTGACGGCGACTGAAGGGGTAGGCCGCGCCGGTGGCCGCGCACTGCCGGGTGAACTGGTGGCGGTCGTAGTCGCCCCAGCTCGCCCACGGCCGCGACCGCGCCGCGTGCTCGGCCGCCAGCGTCCTGCACGCCTCGGCGAAACCCACTCCCGTCTCGACCTCGGCCTGGGTGAGCCCGGTCAGGTCGGTGCAGAAGGCGCTGACCGTGGACCGTGCCGGCCGTACGAGGATGCGGTGGCGGGAGCGGCGCTCACGCGTGCGGAGGTCGACGACGGTCAGCCCGATCTCGATGATCTCGCTGACCGATCCCGGCGGCGGCTGGCCGTCCCAGCAGGTGGCCTCGACGTCGACGACGTTCAGTTCCATGTCGGCGAGCGTAGAGAGGCCACGGGGCCGGGGTCATCTCAGTTTCGGCCGAGCACCGGGTAGTTGCTGCGGAAGACGCCGTCGGGGTCGTGGCGGCGCTTGATGTCGCGCAGCCGGGCGAGGGTCTCGGCGGGGAAGGCGGCCTCGGCGCTCTCTCCGGGCGACAGGAACGTGAACGGCTTGCGCCCGCCCTCGATGATCTCCCGCTGCCGGTCCTCGACGCCGGGCGTGCCGAACAGGTACAGCAGGTAGGAGGCGTCGAGCTGTCCCGCGGCGCTGTCGGACGGCCGCGCGAGGGCCCCGCCCAGGTGCCTGATCTGCACGCCGATCAGCGGGTCGATGGGTGTGAGCCGGTCCAGGAGGAGCGGACGCTGGAGGAGGCCCAGCCGTGCGCGCGGGAGAACCAGGACAGGCCGCCGCCCAGGGTGTACCCGGTGACGGTCACCACGGGTGAGCTGCCCGGCAGGCCGGTCAGGCCGTGCGCGCCGGCCGCCGCCTGCACCTCGCCCCACGCGACGCCGGCGCCGGCACGCGCGGTCCTGGCCGGCACGTCGATCTCCAGGGTGGACAGCCCGCGGGTACGCAGTAGCAGGACGCCGTCGACGTCGCCGCTCGCGCCGTGCCCGCTCGGCTGGGCCGCAACCGCCAGCCCCTGCTTGCGGGCCAGCTTGACGGCGTCGGCCACGTCGTCGGCGTCGTGCGCCTCGGCGACCGCGCTGACGGGCTGGTCGACGGCCAGGTTCCAGGGGCGGGTCGCCTGCTCGAAGCCTGCGTCCCCGGGGAGGAGAAGGTTCACCATCAGCCACCGTTCTCGATGTCAGATATCCAGGATTGTGTCATGGGACGATCAGGTCCGCAGGTTCGCGAACCACGATCGGGTGCCTGCGGGTGTCGCGGGGTAACGCGCCTCGACGGTCTGCCTGATGTCGGCCAGCGTCTGGCTCGCCAACTCGTGCCGCCAGGCCAGCTCCGCCCTGCGCATCGCCTGCGCGATCACGCAGGACTCCCGGTAGTCGACGTGCGGGCTGCCGCCGGGGCCCTGGCGCAGGATCTGCTCACACCTGAACGCCTCGTCCGCGCCTTCGATCGCGGTCACCACGTCCATCAGCGTGATCCGGTCGAGGGGACGGGCCAGCCGGAACCCGCCCTTGGGGCCCGACGTCGAGCTGACGATGCCCGCCCGCGCCAGCGCCTGCAACTGCTTGTTGAGGTACGCCGTGGGGAGGCCGTAGAAGGCGGCCAGCTTGGCCGCCGTCATCGCCTCGCCCGTCTCGATCCACGAGAGGTTGAGGCAGCTGTGGAGCGCCCACTCGACGCCCTCGCTCATGCGCATATCCTGGATATTACACGTCTAGAATAGGGATCGCCATGGTCGCGCCCCACGAATCCGGCCGGACCACGCTGAACCCCATGGCCTGGTAGAAGGCGAACGCTCCGGCGTTGCCCGCGCCCACCCCGAGGTGCAGGCCCGGCACCTCCCTGGCCCGCAGCTCGTCGAGCAGCGTCCGCATCAGCCGTCGCCCCAGACCCGCCCCCTGCCCCCTCGGCAGGACGTCGATGTGCAGGTGGGCGGGGTAGCGGTCGTAGAGCTCGTCCGGTGTCGGCCTGGCGTCGTGGATGCGCTTCACGCACCACCAGTCGAGCGTGCCGTCGCCGGGGTCGGCGGCCATCGTGCGCGGATAGCGGGCCCGCAGGCCGGGCCACCAGTGCTCCTCCAGCCAGTGCTGGAAGGCCGGGGTGTCGGCGGTGGCGATGATGTAGCCCAGCACGCCCCGCCGGTCCACGGCGACGAAGCTCAGGCCGGGATCGGCGGCCGGATAGGGGCCCGCGTAGATGTGGGCGAGCAGGTCGGGGTCGTGGTAGAGCGCGGTGGCGTCCTTGCCCGAGTCTCCCGTCTGGAGACACACGCGGTACATGCCCGGCAGATCGTACGGCTGGAACGGTCGAATCTCCGCCATCTGGCTCATCCCCCTCGCGCACAGTAGCGATTGCGCGAACGTACCAGGCACCGCCCGCCGTACCGCCGAGCGCACCCCCGGCGCAGGCCCGCCGGTTACGTTCGGGAGACCCTGACGTCGCCGTCGACGCTCCTGGCCACGATGGTCCTCTCACTTCCCTTGCCCGCGTCCTTGAGCTCCGCATCGGTACGGCCGTTGCGGCTCTCCGCGGTGATCCCGTACTCGCCCTCCGGCACGGTCACCACCACCCCGCCCTCGCGTGACAGGGCGTCGACCCTGCCCGGCGGGGCGGCGAACTGCACCCGGACGGCGCCGTCACGCGAGTGGGCCCGCACGTCGGCCGACCGGGTGGCCCTCGACCTGATCAGCCCCTCGCTCGTGCGCAGCCGCAGCACACCCGACAGGCCGTCGGCGAGGATGTCGCCGCCGGTGGTGGCGACCGTGACGTCCTGGTCCAGGCCGGACAGCGTCACCCGCTCGTCCCCTCCCTCGACCAGGAGCTTCACCCCCGGCGGCAGGTGCACGGTGTAGCGGGCGCCGCAGGTGGCGAAGAAGACCGTGCAGTCGGTGCGCAGCGACAGCCGGCCGTTCTCCAGCGCCCACGTGGACTTGCCCGGCTCACCGGCGGAGCCCTGCAGCCACCTGTCGACCTTCACCCCCGAGGCGTCGCCGGGGACCACGCGCAGATCGCCCACCCTCGTCTTGACGGTGAGCGTGCCTCCCGGGTGAGGGAAGGTCGTGGCCTGGTGCCGTTCTGTCGTGTCGAGCTGGAGTCCGCAGGCGGTCAGAGTGACGAGGCCCACCGCGGCCAGTGCGATCATCCGCTTCATGAAGCCGATCGTGGCGCCGATCGGCGGCGCTGCTATCGGCCATGTGGACGATCCGCCATCGGCCGATCGTCCCTACCTGTGGAGCGCGGACAGCAGCTTCTCGACGGGGGAGAGGGGGTCGTCGCCGACGGGGCGGAGCACGACGGTGCTCGCGCCGGCCGCCCACAGCGCCTTGACCGCCGCGGCGGCCTGGGCGGGGGAGCCGTCGGCGGCGAAGACCTCGGCCCTGTCGACCTCCAGGAAGCTCGCCACCTCCTCGCGGATCCCGTCCAGCCCGGCCGGGTCGTCGACGCACAGGTGGGTGAAGACGATCAGCTCGTGCTCGCCCGCCGCGCAGATGCGCTCCAGTGCCGGGCCGATCGCCTCGGGGCCGAAGCCCTCGGGCAGGATCGTGCCCTGCGCCACCCGGCCCGACAGGGCCAGCGAGCGAGGGCTCTTCACGCCTGCCACGACCGGCGGGACGACGGCGGGCGGGTGCACCAGCCGTACCTCGTCGAGACGGACGGACCTGCCGTCCATGGTCACGCTCTCGCCGCGCAGCAGCCCGCGCACCGCGGTGATCGTCTCCTCCAGCAGCGCCAGCGGCGAGGGGGCGGCGGCGCCGACCTGCCGCATCCACTCCTGCACGCCGTGCCCGACGCCGCCGACGAAGCGCCCGGGGAACATCCTGGCCAGGTTGGCGAACTCCATCGCCAGCAGCATCGGGTTGCGCAGCGGGGCCGGCGCGATGCCGAGGCCGACGCGCAGCCGCGAGGTACTGGCGAGCGCGGCGGCGGCCGAGGTGAGGCCGCCCGTCCAGCCGAGGTCCTCGACCACCCAGAGGTCGTCCACCCTGGAGTCGAGCGCCTGCGCGAACGGGACGAGCCGCTCGGGCGGCAGGTCGCGGTCGAACATCACGCCAAGCCTCATCAGGCCATCCTCCGACGGTCGGGGCCGCGCCTCAGGCCGGCGCGCGAGCGTCGCCGATGCTAGTGAACGCTCTCAGCCGGCGGCAAGGTCACGCCGCCAGCGCCTGCCGCGCCTCGTCGATCGAGTCGGTCACCTCGAAGTGCCGGTCCAGGTTGGTGATCGTCAGCAGGTGGGGGATCATCCCGTCGCCCACGATCAGCATCAGCCTGCCGCGCTGCTGACGGACCCTGGTCAGCGTCGAGACCAGCAGCCCGAGACCGACCGAGTCGCAGAACGGCACCTGGCTCAGGTCGATGGCCAAATGCGGCTGTTCCATGGTGGCGAGCATGGCAGCGAGCACGGTGTCGATCTCGGCTCTCATCCGGGGGACCGTCGTCAGATCCAGATCCCCGACCGCCTGGAGGAGTGCGAACCGACCGTCCGTCCAGGACCTGACCACCATTTCAGACACCTCCGCTCATGCGGTCTTCCCCTGCCCACAATGGACGGGAGCTATGCCCCCTTTTTGCAGATGTTCTCCCTTGCCGTGCGGGTGTCCGGGGTACTCTCCGGCGACGGCGACACGGACGGTGTGGTGGCCGGCGCGGGCTTGCGGATCTTCGGCTGGTCCCGCCCGGCCACGACCTCGATGCCCTTGATGTCGCTCTCCTTGAGCTCGGCGCCCGGAATCGCCGCGGCCACCGTCTTCGCCGCCTCGGCGTGGTCGGGCGCGTACCGTACGACCGTGGTCGCGAAGTCCTTGCGCGGGGTGTTGCCCGGCTCGTCCGGCACCTTGAACCCGTAGGCGACCAGCCCCGCCTTGGTGCGCGCGCCGAGCCCGGTGATGAGCGTGCCGTTCAGCACCCTGACCGTGATGTCCTTGGCCGGTACGGCCCGCGTGCTCGGCGTGGGCGGCGGCTTCGGCGCGGGCTTGGCCAGGTCCTGGTCGGCGGCGATGCGGCGGAACAGCTCGGTGGCCCGCTCCTTGTCCCACAGCACGGCCGACTCGCCCGTCGGCGTCTTGAAGTCGACGTCGGCCAGCGGCACGTGGGCGAACTTCACGTCGTTGAGGGAGACGCCCTTGAGCTGCTCGACCAGCGGCACGAGCCCGTCGTCGGGATCGACCTTGATCGTGGCGAGCGAGGCGTTGACGAAGGAGATCAGGTTGGCCGGGTTGGCCAGCGCCTCACTGAGCATCGCCGAGATGACCTGCTGCTGGCGGTCGATGCGGTCGAGGTCGGAACGGGCGGTCGCCCTGGTGCGGGCGTAGCCGAGCGCCTTCGCGCCGTCGAGCCGGTGGGTGCCCGCCGCCAGGTCGAGCCCGGTCTTGGGGTCGTCGATCGGCACCGGCGTGCAGACGGTCACGCCGCCGAGCCGGTCGACGACGTCGACGAAGCCCAGGACGTTCACCTCGATGTACCGGGTGATCGGCAGCCCCGTCACCTGCTGCACCGCCTTGACCGCCAGCTTGGCGCCGCCGAACTGGTAGGCCGAGTTGATCTTGTGCTGGCCCTTGCCGGGGATCGTGGTCCAGGTGTCGCGCGGCAGGCTCACCACCGTCACCCTGCGGTGGTCCTCCGACAGGTGGATCACCATCATCGTGTCGGTGCGCTCGCCCGACTCGCGGCCCAGCTTGAGCCGGTTCTGCTCCTTGCGGGTCAGGTCGTCGCGCTTGTCGACGCCGACCAGAAGAATGTTCATCGCGCCGCGAGGGGCCTGCTCGACCGCGCCGAGACCCGCGTCGACCGAGCCGATCTGCCGGGGCGTGGCCCAGACCCAGCCGGTGCCGGCCAGGATGACGCTCGACAGGCCGCCCGCGATGATCAGATTGCGCCGCCGCGCCCGCGCCCCGCGACCCGGCCTGCGCGGCGTGCGACGGGGCGCCAGCCTGACACCCCCGGGGGCGTCACCGCCCACGTGCACACCCGCGTCATCCTCCTCCGGGTCGCGCATGCCCGCCCCCTCCAAGCGCCGCCGGAATCGGGCTTTGGATTGCCCTCCTCCCCTGGTCGTACAGTAGCGTGAGGCCCGCCATGAAGCAGTTGCCCGACTCGCCCGCGCAGCCCGCGTTCCCGCAGACGCGCGCCTGGCCGCCGATCTCCGTCGTGATGCCGATCCTCAACGAGGAGCGTCACCTGCGCGAGGCCGTCGCCCAGATCCTCGCCCAGGCCTACCCAGGCCCCATCGAAGTGGTGCTCGCCGTCGGCCCCTCCCACGACCGCACCCAGGAGGTCGCCGACGCCATCGCGGCGGCCGACCCCAGGGTGACCGTGGTGGCCAACCCGACCGGCCGCACCCCCAACGCGCTCAACGCGGCCATCGCCGCCTCCAGACACGCGATCATCGCCAGGGTCGACGGGCACGCCATGCTGCCCGACGACTACCTCAGGGTGGCGGTCGAGACGCTGGAGGAGACCGGCGCCGACAACGTCGGCGGGGTCATGGCGGCCGAGGGCATCACGCCCTTCGAGCAGGCCGTCGCCCGCGCGATGACCTCCAAGATCGGCGTCGGCGCCGCCGCCTTCCACGTGGGCGGTACGGCCGGGCCGGCCGACACCGTCTACCTCGGCGTGTTCCGGCGCAGCGCCCTCGACCGCGTCGGCGGCTACGACGAGCACTTCCAGCGCGCCCAGGACTGGGAGATGAACCACCGCATCCGCGCGACGGGCGGCCTGGTGTGGTTCCAGCCGCGCATGCGCGTCACCTACCGGCCGCGGCCCAACCTCAGAGCGCTGGCCAAGCAGTACTTCCACTACGGGCGCTGGCGGCGCGTGGTGGCCCGCACCCACGAGGGCACGATCAACCTGCGTTACCTGGCCCCGCCGGCGGCGGTGGTGGCGATGGCGCTGGGGCTGCTGGTCTCGCCGTTCTTCCCGCTGGGCCTGGTCATCCCCGGCGGCTACGCGCTGGCGATCGTCGCGGGGTCGGTGCTGACGGGCAGCGGGCTGCCGGGACGGGCCAGGGCGGTGCTGCCACTGGTGTACGCGGCGATGCACCTGTCGTGGGGCTGGGGGTTCCTGACGAGCCCCCGCGAGCTGTCCCGCCCCCAGCACTGAGCACGTTCCCCGGGGGCCCGCTCGCGGGCCCCCTCTGACGTCGCGTGGCTCCGGCTCGCCGGCGCCGGTCCGGGCCGCGGTCAGACGTCGATCACCTGACCGGTGCGGTCGGTGGCCAGCAGGTCGACGGCGATCCCCGGGGCGTCCGTGCCCGCGGTCGCGACGCAGTTCACCGCGATCCCGTCCGGCGCCCAGTCCTCGGCCAGGCCCCGCGACAGCTCGGCCACCGCGGCGGCCGCCGACCGGGCGACCCCTTCGCCCGTCAGGCGCGACGAGGTGAGCAGCAGCAGCCGCCCGCCGGAGTCGCGCAGGTGCGGGTGCGCGGCCCTGGCCACGTCCACCGCCTCCAGGTAGGCGTCCCCTGCCGCCGCCAGCCGGTCGCCTGGCCGTACGGCGGCGGCGTGGACCACGCAGTCGACCCTCCCCGCCTCCGCCAGCGCCGCGGAGACGGCCGCGTGGCCGCCCGCGGACGGCAGGCGGAGCACCCGCGCGGCCCCGTGCGCCCGCGCCAGCTCGGCCACGCCCGCCCCGATCCCCCGGTCGCCGCCGGCGACCACCACCGTCCTGCCCTCCAGCGCCGTCGCGGACGCCCGCGGCACGGGCGCGGCGGCCAGCCGGAACAGCGTGTCCGCGACCTGCAGGTCGAGCGGGTGGGTCACCTTGATGTTGCGCTCGCTGCCCTCCACCACCACGATCGGCACCTCGGGCAGGTAGCGCAGCACCACACCGCAGTCGTCCGTCGGCGGCCGGTCGCCGAAGCCGGGGTCGGCGAAGGCACGCTCGTAGGCCGCTCTGATCACCGACAACCGGAAGCCCTGCGGTGTCTGCACGCGCCGCAGCCGTGCCCGCTCCGGCACCTCGCGCACGACGTCGCCGCGCGGCCCCGGCTCCACCACGACGACGGTGTCCGAGCTGGGGATCGCCACCTCGACCGCGCTGTCATGCTTCAGCGCCTCGACGCACGCGGTGATGATGCGCGGCTCCAGCAGCGGCCGTACCGCGTCGTGCAGGAGCACGTCGCACTCCTCCGGGCCCAGCGCGTCGAGCGCCCGCCACGTGGTCTCGGTGCGGGAGGCACCGCCCTCGAGCACCTTGCTCACCTTGGCGAAGCCGCGGGCGGCCACCAGCTTCTCGACCTCGGCGGTGAAGCCCGGCGTCATCAGCACGACGACCTCGTCGATCTCGGGCGCGGCGTCGAACACGGCGAGCGTGTGCTCGATGATCGACCTTCCGGCGACCGTGACGAGCTGCTTGGGGGTGTCGAGCCCGACCCGCTGCCCCACGCCGCCCGCCAGGAGCACTCCGACGACCCGCAGGCGAGATTCCATATGGCGAGCGTAACGGTCTCTTCCGACACGGGCGTGGCCCGTGAATTGCCGTCATCCGATCGCTACGCTGGGCAACGCACTCCTCGTGTCCGAAGGAGAACTGCGCGTGCCAGAATCCACGACCGCCAGAACAGGCGTCACGGCCGCGGCCGTGGTGCTCGCCACGACCCCGGCCGCCCACCTGTCATGCGCGGACGGCACCCTGCTCGACCGGATCAACGACCAGCTCGTGCTGCTGCCGGTGCGCGACGTGCACCTGGTGCCGCAGGGCGGCGGCCTGGGCGCCGACCTGCGCGGCGTGGCCAAGATCGCGCGCATCTGCACCGGACCGGTCGTCCTGCTGACCGCCGACCTCGTCGCGCACACCGAGGCGCTCGCCCTGCTCATGGAGCACCCCACCCGGGGCACGGGCGCGCTGGTCAGCTCGGACGCCACCGTCGGGCCGCTGCGCCCGCCCGTCAGGACGACCGGCAACAGGGTCGTCGCCGCCGGAAGCTCCTTCCACACCGTGCCGGACGCGAACGCCACGTTCCGGGGCGTGCTCCAGGTGAGCGAGGCCGATCTCGCCACCCTGGCCGACGTCGCCGACGAGCTGGCCGAGCTGGCCGAGACCGGACGGTTCGGCCCCGTGAGCCCCATCGAGGTCGTCGACCTGCTGCTGGTCGGGCTGGTGCGGTCAGGGCTGCCGGTGCGGGCGGCGCAGATCGGACGGCTGCACGCCGACCGCGTGGCCGCGCAGTCCGCCGCCGACCTGGCCGTGAGCAGGCTGGCCGACGTCGACGAGACCCAGGTACGGCTCGACGCCGCGGTCAAGAGCGAGGACGGCTTCTTCACCACCTACTTCGTCAGCTCCTGGTCCCCTCACCTGGTCCGCCTGGCGGTGCGCCTGGGGCTGACACCCAACGCGGTGACCGGCATCTCGGTGGGCCTGGCGGTGCTGGCGGCCGTGTGGTTCTCGGCGGGCACCAGGAACGCCCAGGTCGTCGGCGCCGTGCTGCTCCTGCTGTCGTTCGTGCTCGACTGCGTCGACGGCCAGCTCGCCCGCTTCACCAGGGGGTTCACGCCGCTGGGCGCATGGGCCGACGGCATGGGCGACCGGTTCAAGGAGTACGCGGTCTACGTCGGCCTGGCTGTCGGCTACACCGCGGGGCTCGAGGCGGGCGACGGCGGCCCCGACGGGATCTGGCGGCTGGCCGTGGCGGCCATGATCCTCCAGACGCTCCGCCACATGGTGGACTTCTCGTTCAAGGGGGCGCTGGCCGACGCCAGGCGGATCGGCGCCGCCTGGAGCAGGTCGCGCCGGTCGCTGCTGGAGTCCGTCGACGCCGAGCGCGTCGCGGTGCCGGCGCAGGGCGTGCGCGGCCTGGTGCGGCGCATGGACCGCCAGTCGCTCACCCGATGGGCCAAGAAGGTGATCGTCCTGCCGATCGGCGAGCGGATGGCGCTGATCGCGGTCACCGCCGCGCTGTTCAACGCGAAGGTCACGTTCACGGCGCTGCTCGCCTGGGGTGCTCTCGCGCTCTTCTACCAGCTCCTGGGCAGGCTCATGAGGTCGACCGGATGATCTCCGTACAGATGGTTCCCGTTCCGCGCAGCCTGGTCGTGGCCTACCGCGACGACGGTCTGCTCTCGCGCGGCATGGGCGCGCTCGTGGCCGGGCAGCTGCCGCCGCTGCCGCCCGCGGTCGCCGGCGCGTTCGTCATCGGCATCCTCCTGCTGGTCGGGGTGGGCGGCACCGACGGGCTGGCGGTGTTCGCGCCCGCCGTGACGCTGCTGCTGTCCGGGCCGGGCAGCTCCCACCCGCACGACGGCAGGCTCGACTGGCTGGTGCCGCCGATCCTGCGGCTGACGGAGTACGTCTTCATCGCCTCGGTGTGCTTCGGCCACGACGTCCACCCGCTGATCGTCTTCATGCTGCTCGGCGCGATGGCCTTCCACCACTACGACGTGGTCTACCGGATACGGCAGCACGTCTACCCGCCGCCGTGGCTGTCGACCGCGGGCCTGGGATGGGACGGCAGGATGCTGGTCGTGGCGGCGGGCGCCCTCGTCGGCCAGGTGACCGCGGTGTGCGTGCTGCTGGCCCTGTACCTGTGGTGCCTGTTCGGGTGGGAGTCGCTGACGTGCTGGCTGGCCGCGCCGCGTTCCGGGCTGGATGCGGCCGATACGGGAACTCCTGACTAAGTGGGGATGACACGATCAGGGCCTCGAGGGAACTAACCTTTGGGGTCTTACATAGTCATGCTCGACTGAGGAGTGCACGTTGCTGGGAATGGTGCTGGCCGCCGGGGCCGGACGACGCCTGCGGCCGTACACCGACACGCTGCCCAAGGCGCTCGTGCCGGTCGACGGAGAGACGACGATCATGGACATCTCGCTGCGCAACCTCGCCGCGGTGGACCTGCGTGACGTCGTCGTCGTGGTCGGTTACGCGGCGCAGGCCGTACACGAGCGCAAGGCCGAGCTGGAGAAGCGGCACGGTGTGAAGCTCACCCTCGTGCACAACGACAAGGCCGAGGAGTGGAACAACGCCTACTCCCTGTGGTGCGCGCGCGACTACTTCGCCCAGGGGGCGCTGCTGGTCAACGGTGACACCGTGCACCCCGTCTCGGTCGAGGAGACGCTGCTGTCGGCGCCCGCGACCAGCGACATCCTGCTCGCCGTCGACGACGTCAAGAGCCTGGCCGACGAGGAGATGAAGGTCACGCTCGACGACGGCGCGCTCAAGCGGATCACCAAGCTCATGGACCCCGCCGAGGCCTACGGCGAGTACATCGGCGCGACGCTGATCAGGCCCGGCGCCGCCGCGCGCCTGGCCGACGCGCTGCAGGCGACCTTCGAGCGCGACCCGCAGCTCTACTACGAGGACGGCTACCAGGAGATGGTCGAGCGCGGCGAGAAGATCCACGTCGCGCCGATCGGCAAGGTCGAGTGGGTCGAGGTCGACAACCACGACGACCTGACCAAGGCCCGCGACATCGCCACCCGTTACTAGAGGAGGCTCGATGCCGCTTCTAGCGAGGATGCTGCCGGCGCCCCTCACCATGGAGGTACGGCGGGGCGCCGTCGCCCAGCTCGGCGCGCTGCTCGCCGACAGCAGGGTGGCCACCTCGGGCAGGGTCGCCGTGGCGGTCGGCCCGGGCCAGGGTGACCACATCGAGGGTCTCATCGCGCCGACCCTCACCGAGGCCGAGGTGTTCCGCGTCTCGGACGGCTCGGTCGAGGCGGCCGTCTCGCTCGGCGCCGACCTGCGCAAGGGCGCCTACGAGGTGGTCGTCGGCGTGGGCGGCGGCCGCACCATCGACGCCACCAAGTACGCCGCCTCGCTGGCGGGGATCCCGATGGTGGCCGTGGCCACCAACCTCTCCCACGACGGCATCTGCTCGCCGACCGCGTCGCTGGTCTACGAGGGCGGCAAGGGCTCCTTCGGCGTGCCGATGCCGCTGGCCATCCTGGTCGACCTCGACTTCGTCCACGCGGCGCCCGACGCGCTGGTGCGGTCCGGGGTGGGCGACGTGGTCAGCAACCTGTCGGCGATCGAGGACTGGCAGCTGGGCAACGTGGAGCGGGGCGAGCCGATCGACGGCCTGGCCTGCTCGATGGCGCGCACGTCGGCCGAGGCGCTGATCGGCCGTACCGACTCCATCGAGTCCGACGCGTTCCTCACCGTTCTGGCCGAGTCGCTGATCCTGTCGGGCATGTCCATGGTGATCGCCGGATCATCCCGTCCTTCCAGCGGCGGAGATCATGAGATCCTTCATGCCGTGGATCAGCTCTTTCCTGGCACCTCCAACCACGGCGAGCTCGCCGGGATCGGTGCCGCCTTCTGCTTCTTCCTCAGGGAGGACCAGGCCAGGCTGACGCAGGTGGTGAGTTGCCTCAGGCAGCACCAGCTCCCTGTCACGCCGGGCGACATCGGTCTCAGCGCCGAGCAGTTCACCGAGGCCGTCATGCTGGCGCCGGCCACCCGTCCAGGTCGCTACACGATCCTGGAGCACCTGCGTCTGTCGGAAACCGAGGTTCGTGATCGGGTGGAGAGCTATGTCCGGGCCTTCGGTAGCTGAGCTGCGGGCGGTCGCCCAGCCCGCCGGCACGATGGACCGTCAGAGCGGCGAGCACTGGGCCGGCTCGCTCTACATGCGCAAGCTGTCCATCTACGTGACCTGGGCGCTCGCCAAGACGCCGATCACGCCCAACCAGACCACCGGGCTGATGATCGTCACGGGGCTCGTCGCCGGAGCGGTGCTGGCACTGCCGGGGCTGGCCGCGGCTGTCGCGTCCTTCCTGCTCGTCCAGCTCTACCTGCTGTTCGACTGCTCGGACGGCGAGCTGGCCCGCTGGACGCGCCGCACCTCGATCACCGGCGTCTACCTCGATCGCGTGGGCCACTACTTCTGCGAGGCGGCCCTGCTGATCGGGCTCGGCTTCCGGGCCTCGACCACGCTGCCCGACTGGTACACCGTGCTCGGCGTCGCCGCCGCGCTCGGCGCGATCCTGATCAAGGCGGAGACCGACCTGGTCGACGTGGCCAGGGCGCGCTCGGGCCTGCCGGCGGCGACCGAGTCGTCGGCCGGGCAGTTCCGGTCAGGGCTGATGGGGCTGGCGCGCAGGGTCATCGGCGCCACCAAGTTCCACCGCATCGTCCAGGCGGTGGAGCTGTCGATCCTCGCGGTGCTGGCCGCCGTGATCGACCTGGTCGTCGGCGACATCACCGCCACCAAGGTGCTTACCGTGGCGTGCGTGGTCGCCGCGGGCATCCAGGTCATTCTTCATCTGGTCAGCATTCTGGCTTCGAGGCGGCTAGCGTGAGTCGGAACCGTCGGGGCGCCGTACCCGTCGAAGGGATCAGACGCCCGCTGTTCGGTGGGGGTTCACTGACGGTTCCGATACTCTTGTCTCCATCAATCCGCATATTGGCAGACCCCAGCAGACTCGGTGATCATGAAAGAATGCTCCGCTCGTGCTCTCGACGCGTCAAGGCGATGACCCGTTGAAGATCTCGTGCGTCATCCTCACCATGGGCAACCGGGTCGCCGAGCTGAACCGGGCGGTCGAGTCCGCGCTGCACCAGATCGACGGCGACGTCGAGGTGGTCATCGTGGGCAACGGTGCCGACGTGCCCGCGCTGTCGGCGACACCGCCCGAGGGCTCTGCCGCGACCGTCAAAACCGTCCGCCTGGCGCACAACACCGGCATTCCCGCGGGGCGTAACCGCGGGGTCGAGGAATGCTCGGGCGACGTGGTCCTCTTCCTCGACGACGACGGCTGGTACGCCAGCCAGAAGGTCGTCGCCCACGTCCGCGACCGCTTCGCCACCGAGCCCGACCTGGCCGTCATCTCCTTCCGCGTGATGGACCCCGACGGCGGCATCGGCCAGCGCCGCCACGTGCCGCGCCTGCGCGCGGGCGACCCGGAGCGCTCCTCACCCGTCACGACCTTCCTCGGCGGCGCCTCCGCCATCCGCAGGTCGGCCTTCCTCCAGGTGGGCGGGCTGCCGGAGCGGTTCTTCTACGCCCACGAGGAGACCGACCTGGCCTGGCGGCTGCTCGGCGAGGGCTACCGCATCGAGTACGACGCCCAGACCGTCATGTACCACCCGCAGGTGCCGCCGACCAGGCACGCGGACTTCTACCGGCTCAACGCCCGCAACCGGGTGTGGCTGGCGCGGCGCAACCTGCCGTGGCCGCTGGCGGCGTGGTACCTGCTCGACTGGGTGGTGCTCACCCTCTGGCGCGAACGGCGTTCGCCGGTCGCGCTGCGGGCCTGGTTCGAGGGCTTCCTGGAGGGGTTGCGCACTCCGGCGGGCGAGCGCAGGCCGATGGCGTGGCGTACGGCATGGCGCATGGTGAAGCTGGGCCGTCCCCCGATCGTCTGACCCGGTCCCGCGACTAGCCGGCTGCCTGATTCTCGGCGCTCGCCGCGTCGAAGGTCATGGACGCCCGCAGGGTCGTCGACATGAGCGCCCGCTTCGGCAGGCCCAGTTCGCTGAGCTCCTTGGCGACGGGATGGTTGCCCAGCCGGACGAGTGCCCCGCCGGGACGTACTCGCATCGCGCTGCCCCACATCCTGGCGGGGACGCGGCGGGTGACCCCGTCCTGGTGGGTGTAGGCGGTCAGCGGCGCCGCCGCGCCGGGCACCGGCAGCCCGGGTTTCACCAGCATGTCGATGACCAGCCGCCCGTCCTTGCGCAGGATGCACCGCTTGTAGGGCGACGACAGGCGCAGCTCGATGTCGGCGAGTTCCTTGGGGAAGCCCCAGATCGTCCGGCCCGCCTCCAGCGTGAAGCCCTGGTCCACCGGCAGCCAGTGGACGAACGCGCCCGCCGACCTCAGCGTGGCGGGCCCCGCGGTACGCGAGCGCGGGCTGCCCGGCGGACGCACCAGGAAGGTGACGCCGAACTCGTGGTAGGAGTCGAGGTCGCTGTCGCGGTACTCGACGAACACCAGCGTGCAGATGGCCTTGCCGGGCAGTACCTCGGCCACGTCGAGCCCCGAGTAGGCGATCACCGCGCGGGCCGCGTCGGCGCGGACCGGGTACATGGCGCTGCAGACCGTGGCGTCGGTCACCCTCACGGGCATGGTGATCGTGCGGCCCTGGATCAGATGCGAAGCCATGGCTCCAGTACATGTGACCATCAGGCCCTGCGTCCACGTCTTGCCGCAACTCCGCCGGGGGAAGGCGTCAGACGGCCAGCTCGTGGGCGACGCCCGCCCAGTTCTCCAGGCGCCCGACGAACGCCGCCGCCTGGTCGGGCCAGTGGTGGTGGCGGCGGGCGAGCGCGTTGCCCGCCGCGCCCAGCTTCGCGCGCCGCTCGGGGTCCTCCTTGAGGTCCAGCAGCGCGTTCAGGGCGGCGTCCACGTCCCCGTACGGCACGACCGACCCGCAGCCCGCCTGCTCCACCACAGCGCCGGCCACGGGCGTCGTGACGACGGGCACGCCGCGGCCCATGTAGTCGAGGACCTTGGTGGGCGGCCTGGCGGAGGGCTCGCGCCACAGGCACACCCCCGCGAGAGCGCCCTCGGCCATGCGGAGGGCGTGCCGGTTGGGCACGTAGCCGTACCAGTCGAGCAGGCCCACCCGCTGGGCGTCGCGCAGGAGGGGCCTGACCTCGCGGTCGGCGGCCCCGATGAGGTCGAGCCTGATCCCGTGGGGCACCAGCCGATGGGCCAGGTCGATCAGCTCCTGGACGCCCTTGGGTGTGGTCAGCCGTCCGATGTGGACGATCCTGGTGTCACCGGGCGGCGGCGGCGCGGTGGCGGCCTGGGTGGCCTCGGCGGCGTCGGGTTCGAGCACGTGGTGCAGTCGCCGGGCCCGGGTGACGAGCCCGCGGCCCAGCGTCCCCACCGGCTCGTCGCGGATGTCCAGCACGACCGGCGGATGCCGGAACGGCAGCGCCAGCAGCAGCTCGGGCTCGTGCAGGACCAGCAGGTCGGCGTCCTTGGCCCCACGTCTGAGCGCGGCCCGCGGTACGCCGCCCCGCCTGACGTCGATCGCGGTGATCGGCGGCACGGGCGTCACGTTGAAGTGGGTGAAAGGAGCGACGTAGGTCACCTCGTGGCCCGCGTCGAGCAGCGCCCTGATCTGCCGGTGCATGATCCGGGCGTCCTCGGGATGATGAAGGGTGGTGCCGACGCAAACGCGCATAAAGGTGATGGTGCGCGGCTATGCCATCACCTGCGTGAATGCGAAGGGAACTGCCGTTTAACTTCCGGACGGCCGGCGGTAGAGCCACGTCAGGCGCGGCTCGAGCACCCACTTGAACACCGTGCGCGTCTCGGGCAGGCACAGCACGATGGCGAGCGCGAACGCGCTGGTGCTGATCGCCAGCACGCCCAGCGGCCCGTGCAGCCAGGGCAGGTCGAGCCAGCCCATCTCCTTGGCGATCAGCACGGGGATGCCGTGGAGCAGGTAGCAGTAGAGCGTGCGGGTGCCGAGGTCGGTGTACCAGGTCTCGCCGCGCGGCACCAGCGCGAGGAAGGCGAAGCACATCGCCAGCGAGGCGAGCAGCAGCCCCGCCCGCAGCCCGAGACCCATGTACCACGACAGGTCCATGTCCTGGAAGCTGTGCTTGAAGTAGAACGGCTTCAGCGACCACGGGCCGAGCCCGATGTAGATCGCCACGCCGGCGGCGGCCAGCAGCGTCACGGCCGAGACGACCTTGACCCAGACGCGGTTGAGCATCTCGAAGTGCTCGGGCTGCATCACCAGGCCGATCACGAAGAACGGCAGCAGGCCGAAGAAGCGGTCCATGCTGAAGTCGCCGGAGATCTGCGAGAACCCGGCGAACAGGTAGATCGCGATGGCCACGGGGACCGGCTGCCGCATCCGCTTCCACACCGGTGTGGACAGCCGCCAGAACAGCAGCGCCAGCAGGTACCAGTTCAGCCAGGCCGGGTCGATGATCGTCAGGCTCCACTTCTGCCCGAGGGAGAAGCGCAGCGCCGCGTAGCCGATCTCCACGATCACGTACGGCATGACGAAGGTGTCGACCAGCTTGTTGGTCTTGGCGTTGGAGTTCCAGAAGTTCCTGGACAGGTAGCCGCTGATGATGACGAACAGCGGCATGTGGAAGGTGTAGACGAAGACGTAGAGCGCCTTGGAGGAGTCGGCGTCGAGCGTGGGCACCAGCGAGTGGCCCACCACCACGAGCGCGATCAGCAGGAACTTGACGTTGTCGAGGTACGGCTCGCGCTTGCGCGGCTTCGGCCGTTCGGGCTCGCTCTCGCCGGGACCCTCCTGCGCGCCTTCAGCGGGACGCTCCTGCGCGAGCTCGCCGGGCCGCTGCTGCTGCGCGGGGGCCGAACCCCAGAAGGACGCCTCCGCCGGCTGCTCGCCCCACATCGCGCCCTGCTGGGGCGGCTCGCCCGGCCCTGGCCGGCGGGTGTCCACCCGTCCCTTCTCGGCAGGCGGCGCCCCCGCGGCGGCGCGCGCGGTGCCGTTGCTGCTGTGGGCCGGAACCGGGAAGGGCGATCGGGGGTCACTCACGGTGGGGACGCTCAGCTATCTATCGGGGCCGGTGATCGCAAGCCACGGTAACCGTGGCTCCATGCACACGCCTAGCAGGATGCCGAATCGCGTTGGCGGTCTGACAACAGTAATGGCCTGTGCGGCGGATGTCGCGGCGGAGACGGGGGAAACGGAGGGAATCCACAGGGAATCCGGAGGTTGACCGGCAGGCAGGGAGCGAGTCAGAAGACCCGCTCCGTGCCCGTCCGTGACGGTCGTCCACCGACAGGCCTTAGGAGCAGATGTTCTTGGTATCGGCCTTGATGGCCGTCTCCTTGATGCCGTCGGGGATCTCCGTGCGGACACCGGTGAAGTCGTCACCGATCAGCAGCTGGATGACCGGGGCCGCGTCGGCGCCGGTGTCCGACACGGTCTGGGTCGCGGCGCCGCCGCCGGTGAACGGTGCCGGGTTGACGACCTTGACCTTGCCCTTGGTGGCGGCCCGCTTGGTGCCGGACAGCTTGCCGGCGAGCACGTCGGCGTAGTCGGGGCCGGCGGTGTCGCGCTTGCCGTACAGGAGCTTGGTGGTCGGCTGGCTGGTGCCGGCCGCGGTGAGGGCGTTGCCCGTGCCGACGACCTGGAAGCCCAGGTCGGACAGCTGCTTGGCCACCTCGCCCGCCCTGCCGACGGTGGTGGTGCCGTTGATGACCTGGACCTTGACCTGTTGCACCTTCGGCACGACCTTCTTGACCGTGGTCGACGGGGCCGGATCGGGCAGCTGGGTGTCGTTCTTGATGGCCGAGAAGAGCGCCGGCGCGGTGGCGGTGTTCCAGATGACGCGGTTCTTGTCCTGGGGGTCGTCCAGGACGGGAACCGTGTAGAACTGGACCTTGCTCGCCGTGAGCGACTTGGCGCTCTGGGCGATCTCGAGGAGCTTGGTGGTGTTGTTGGCCAGTTCCTTGTCCATGGTGACCGAGGAGGCCGCCGCGTTGATCAGGCTGATCAGCTCGGTGGGGTTGGTCAGCACCCCGCCGCTGGTGACCTTCTTGACCACCTGGCTGGCGAAGATCTGCTGCCGTTTGATGCGCTGGAGGTCGCTGCCGTTGCCGTAGGCGCGCAGGCGGACGTAGCCGAGGGCCTGCTCGCCGTTCAGTGTGGAGCGGCCCGCCGGTAGCTTGAGCTTGGACTTCCGGTCGTCGACGGGGTTGGCCAGGCAGATCTCGATGCCGCCGAGGGCGTCGACGATGCTCTTGAAACCGTTGAAGTCGATCTCGACGTGGTGGTCGATGTGGATGTCGGTCAGGCTCTCGATCGTGGTGATCGTGCAGGCGATGCCGCCGGTGTTGTAGGCCGAGTTGATCATACCTCGGGTCGGCGGCATGATCACGCCGGGCTGGCCGTCCTTCTCGCACCTGGGGATCTCGACCATCGAGTCGCGCGGGAAGCTGACGAGCGTGGCCTTGTCGCGCGCTGGAGAGATGTGCATCAGGATCATCGTGTCGGTGCGCTTGCCGGAGTCGCGCATCGAGTCGATCTTGCCGTACTTGGCGTTGCCGTCGCCGTGGCGGGTGTCGGAGCCGACGATCAGCACGTTGAGCGCGCCGGTGGCGTTCACCGGGCGCCTGTTGACGATCTTGCTGTCGACGTCCTCGGTCTTGATCTTGCTGAACGCGCTGCGATAGACCGTGTAGCCGGTCAGCGAGCCGGCGACCATCAGGCCGGTGACCGCGATGCTGGCCCACGCCATGCCGCTCAGCTTCCTGCGGCCGCCGCCACCGCCGCGGTGGCCGCGGGGCTCCTCCGGTGGACGGGGTGGTGGGGGCGGGGACGCGGCGGCGGCCCTGCGGGAGGACCGGTGGCCGGGGCCGGCCGGTACGACCAGGCGATCCTGGACGCCGACGCTCCTGTGGTTGCTCATACGATCCCCTCACCCGAGGGCGGGGAGTCCGTGTTCGGCGTGCTGCTCACCACGGCCTCCTCGTCCGGAGATTCGGAGCCCGCTTCATGCTGGCTCGGTCGATCGCTCATCGCGCCATGAGACTAAGTCACTGTAAGCGTTGCCGGAGCCATGATCGACCTAATCGGTCGTGACCCGAGCGTGATGATCTAGGCCCAGAGCTTACTCAGACCCGGACATTTCATGGAATGTGGATGTGCAAAATTTTACGGTTTGGGGCTGCTGGAGAGCGCCGCGGCCAGGCAGGCGAGCGGTACGGCCGGCAGCGTGTAGCGGTAGTCGAACTCGGCCACGGCGGGCGGCACGATCAGCAGCACCCATGCCGTCGACCAGGGCAGCAGCCACGCGCCCTGGTAGCTCCTGCGCCTGATCGCCAGGATCGGCGGGACGAGCAGGATCACCAGGAGGGCGGCGCCCGGCAGGTGCGCCACGTCCTGGTAGGCGCGCATCCAGCCGGCGAACGGCTCCACGATGTCCGTGCCAATAGCGCCATTTTCGTATTTTTGTGCGAATTGTGCGCCGACTTGGGCGGGATAACGGCCCGGCGGTCCCGGGGGATTCACAGGAAACTCGTAGTAGCCGTAGATTTCCGCGTCCGGATAGACCGGCCTGCCCAGCGCGAAGGTGCGGGCCAGCTCCGACAGCACCGAGCCCGCGTAGTCGAGCGGCTGGGCGCGGATGGCCAGCAGCGCGAACCTGCCCGCCAGCTCGTCGTTGGCCCGGGAGAAGGTGATGCCGGGCAGCTTCACCAGCGGCGCGTCCTTGGCCCAGATGTACTCCTGCGACGGCGGCCGCCGGCCCGCCGGACGCGGGTCGCACAGCACGGCCAGGTCGGCGGGCGGATCCATCCTGGCGCAGTCGGCGAACGACATCGTGCGGGCGTAGAGGAAGACGCCGTTGGCGCCCACGATGCCGACCCGCTGGTAGGTGGCGTGGAACCAGGCTCCGTAGGCCAGCACGGGCAGCAGCGCGGCCGCCGCCATGACGCCGGCCGGCCCGATCCGCCTGCGCAGCAGCAGCCACGCGCCGATGACCACGACGAGCGGCTGGCCGACGGTCCTGGTGAGGGAGGCGAAGGCCAGCAGCAGCCCGATGGCGAGAGCCATACGCCAGGTCAGGTTCTTCCTGATGGCCAGGACCACGGCCGCCACCACCAGGAACGTGAACAGCGCGTCGGAGACCAGCAGGTGCTCCAGCTCGATCTGGTAGGCGTCGAGCAGCACGGGAACGGCGGCCAGCGTGGCCGCCCACCGCGGCACCCTGCGGGCGGCCAGGTAGACCAGGACGCCGGTGGCCAGGCCCAGCAGGTGCTGGACAGCGGTCACGGCCGCGAAGCTGTGGAAGGGCTGCAGCAGCTTGAGGAAGAGCGAGTAGCCCGCCGGGCGCACCAGGTCGGGGCGCGGGTGGAAGACGGTGACGATGTAGGTGTAGGAGTCGGGGAACCACAGCGCGGGCCGGTAGCCCAGCATCGTGATCGCCCGCAGCAGGGCGCCGAGCGTGAACACGGCCAGGAACCAGCGGTGCCGCAGGGCCCACGGGCCGGCCGCCTTCCGCGCCCTCGCCGCCGCGTCGCGTGACGCCTGGGCGAGCCGTCGCGTCCAGGCCACTCGCCTCCAGGCCGTCAGCCCGGTCTCCACCCCGCGTGTCCTCCGTCCCCGACGCTGCAGCCACCGGCCGGGCGGCACCCGACGCCAGCCGTACGCTACCCGCTCCTGCCACTGCTCCCGGCTACGCGGCGTCCCGCGCCCGGCGCGCCCGTCGTGACCCCGGCCACGGCCGGGTGGTGTGAGCGGTGGCCCGCGTTGGATAGCCTCCCGATCAACCGATGAGACTGGCCTGGTTCGATCAGACGCGCGGACCGTCGGCGGGCAGGGTGCTCGCCGTCGTCTCCGTGCTGCCCGCCCTCGCCGTGGCGAGCTGGCTGCTGGCCGGGCTGCCGCTGCTGCTGGCCGGCTGGTTCCGCCCGCTGCCCACCCTGGTGCTGAGCGTCGTGGTCCTCGTGGCGCTGTGCAGGATCACGCTGCCCAGGATCACCGACCTCGACGCCACGGCCTGGCAGGCCGGCGGCGTCGTCGGCGTCGCGTTCGGCTCGCTGGTCTTCAACGCCGTCATGCACAGCGAGCAGCTCATCGTCCGCCGCGACCCCGCCACCTACGCCCAGTACGCCATCTGGATCGCCAGGAACGGCTTCCTGCCCATCCCGCAGCAGGCCGACGCGTTCGGCGGCCCCGACCCCGCGCTGCGCTTCGACAGCATGGGCTTCTACGACTCCGACGGCGCGGTCGTGCCGCAGTTCCTGCCGGGCCCGCCGATGCTCTACGCCGCGGGGGAGTGGCTGGGCGGGCTGCTGCTCACGCCGCCCGTGCTCGGCGCGCTCGCCGTGCTCGTCGTGGCGGGGGTGGTGGCCAGGCTGGCGGGCGCCCGGTGGGCCCCGCTCGCGGCGCTGACCTTCGCGATCAGCATGCCGATCCTCTACACCTCGCGCGCCACGTTCAGCGAGATCGCCTCCGTCATCCTGATCTTCGGCGGCATCGCCCTTCTGCACGACGCCCACGACAGGTGGGAGACGGCCGTGGCGGGGCTGGTGTTCGGGCTGGCGGTGCTCGTGCGCATCGACGCGCTGCGCGACGTGCTGCCGGTGCTCGCCTTCGGTGGGCTGCTGGTCGCGCTGCGGCGCGGCTTCTCCCTGCTGGCGGGGCTGGCCGTGGGCGTGGGGCTGGGCTTCGTCGCGGCATGGGTGTTCGCGGGGCCCTACCTCGACTACCTGTCCCGTTCGGTGCGTCCGCTGCTGCTGATCTGTGTCGTGGTTCTGGTCCTGACCGCCGTCGGCACGGCGCTGGCGGGACGGCTGACGCGGATCAGGCTGCCCCGGCGGCTGCCCGAGATCGGCGCCGCCCTGGTTGTCCTGGTCATGGTCGGCCTGGCCGTACGCCCGTGGGTGCAGACGGTGCACCGCACCCCCGTCACGGTCGAGGACCGGACCACCTTCCGGTTCCTCGAGGCGACCCAGAAGGCCAACGGCCTGCCCGTCGACGGCACCCGGCTCTACTTCGAGGACTCGCTGTTCTGGGTGGTCTGGTACGTCGGCGTCCCCGTCGTCGTGCTGGCGACGCTGGCCGCGGCCGTCCTGGTCAGGCGGATGCTGCGCGGCTCCTCCGGCGAGTGGTTGCTGCCGCTGGCCGTCATCGGCTGGACCACCGTCACCACCCTGCTGCGTCCCGAGATCACCCCCGACCACCCGTGGGCCACCCGCCGCCTGGTGCCGATCGTCATCCCCGGCCTGATCGCGCTGGCCATGTGGGGGCTGGCCTGGTCGCGTGACAAGCTGGGCCGGCGGGGCCACGGCACGCGCTGGTTCGCCGCGGCCGGCACGGTGCTCGTCCTCGTGCCGGTGGCGGTCGTCTCCATCGGCGCCGCCTTCACCCCCGTCGAGCGCGGCGAGCGCGCCGCCGTCGCCGGGCTGTGCGCGCGGATCCCCCCCGACGCCTCGGTGCTGATCGTCGAGCGGGTCACCGCCGACCGGTTCACGCAGGTCGTGCGCGGCACTTGCGGCCTGCCCACGGCACAGGTGAACAGGTCTTCCTGGTCCGACGTGGCCGCGCCGGGCGAGGTCCGCCGGCTGGTCGAGCGCATCCGCGCGGCGGGCCGCCGGCCCGTCCTGCTGGCCGCCGAAAGCCGCCAGCTGGCGCCGTACGGCACGCCGCGGCACGTGGTCTCCCTCGACACCCGCCAGGACGAGCGCTCGCTCGTCGAGCCGCCCAACGGGACGTGGCGTCTGGTGGTCGACGTGTGGATGGCGCTGTCGGTGTAAGAGCGAGGTGAGCGGGCAGTGGGGGTGGCCAAGGAGCCACGATCACATTCCAGGTAACGGTACCCTCGTCCCACGTGAGCACGCTTGAGCCCCCCGAGACTGGATCCGCTGTGGAAGCTACGCCGTACGTCACGATCGTCCTGCCCTGCTACAACGAGCAGGACCACGTCATTGACGAGGTCGAACGCATCACCGAGGCGATGGACTCGAGCGGCTACACCTACGAGCTGGTCGCGGTCGACGACTGCTCGACCGACGAGACGCTGGTCAGGCTGCAGGAGGCGGCTCCGCGTTTCCCGCACATGCGCATCCGCGCCTTCCACCGCAACGGCGGCTCGGGCACGGTCCGCAGGATCGGCACCCAGGAGGCGCGCGGCGAGATCGTCGTGTGGACCGACGCCGACATGACCTACCCGAACGAGCGGATCCCCGAGCTCGTCCAGATCCTCGAGAAGGACCAGACGGTCGACCAGGTCGTGGGCGCGCGGACCAGCGAGGAAGGCTCGCACAAGCTGCTGCGGGTGCCCGCCAAGTGGGTGATCCGCAAGATCGCGGAGAAGCTCGCCGGGCAGAAGATCCCCGACCTCAACTCGGGGATGCGCGCGTTCCGCAAGTCGGTGGCCAGGCCGTACCTGAGGCTGTTGCCTCCCGGTTTCTCCTGCGTCACGACGATCACGCTGTCGTTCCTGTCGAACCAGCACGACGTCTACTACCTGCCGATCGACTACGCCAAGCGGGCGGGCAAGTCCAAGTTCAGCTTCGTCAGCGACGCCTACCGCTACATCCTGCAGGTGCTGCGGATGGTGATGTACTTCAACCCGCTCAAGGTCCTGATGCCGCCCGCGCTGTGGCTGGTGGTCCTCGGCCTGGGCAAGGGTGTCTACGACGTGGCCCGCTACGGCTTCTACCTCACCAGCAACACCATCGTGATCTTCCTGTCCGGCATGCTGATCGGCTCGGTCGCGCTGCTGGCCGACCTGATCGTGAGGTCGCGCGGCGAATGAGGATCGCGATCGTCGGCCCCACGTACCCGTACAAGGGCGGCGGGGCCCAGCACACCACCGAGCTGGCGCGCCGGCTCGCGGCTCTGGGCCACGACGTGGTGATCGAGTCGTGGAAGGCGCAGTACCCGTCCTTCCTCTACCCGGGGCAGCAGACGATCGACGTGCCCGAGGGCGAGCCGTACCCGAAGACGCGCAGGAAGCTCGACTGGCGCAGGCCCGACGGGTGGCTGGCGGCGGGCCGCCGGTTCAGGACCGCCGACCTGGTGATCCTGGCCGTCCTCAGCCCGGTGCAGGTGCCGCCCTATCTCGGCATCGCGTACGGCGTGGGCCGCGCCGCCAGGGTCGTGGCGCTGTGCCACAACGTGCTGCCGCACGAGCGCAAGCCCTGGGACGAGCCGCTGATGAGGGCGCTGCTCCGGCGGGTCGACGGCGTGCTCACCCACTCCGAGGAGCAGGCGGAGCTGGCCAGGAGCCTGACGGGCAGGCCGGTCAGCACGGCCGCGCTGCCGCCCCACCTGCCCGCCAGGAGTCAGGCCAGGGGCGAGGGCGTCCACCGCAGGCTGCTGTTCTTCGGCATCGTCCGCCCCTACAAGGGGCTCGACCTGCTGCTCAGGGCGCTGCCCGAGGGCGTCTCGCTGACCGTGGCCGGCGAGTTCTGGGGCGGGATCGAGCAGACGAAGGCGCTGGTCGCCGAGCTCGGCATCGGAGACCGGGTCGAGCTCAGGCCGGGCTACGTGGCCGCCGCCGACGTACCCGCGCTGTTCGCCGCGGCCGACGCGCTCGTCCTGCCGTACCGGCACGCCACCGCCAGCCAGAACGTCTGGCTGGGCCACGAGCACGGGGTGCCGGTGATCGCGACGCGGGTCGGCGCGCTGGCCGACAACGTCCGCGACGGCGTCGACGGGCTGCTGGTCGAGCCCGGTGACGTCGAGGCGCTGCGCAAGGCGATCGAGCGCTTCTACGAGGACCCGGAGCGGCTGCGCGGGGGCGTGCGGGCGGTCGACCCCGAGCCCTACTGGAGCGACTACACCGACACGCTCCTCGGGGCCTGAGAGGATGCGGGTGTGGTGAGGGAAAAGCAGCTGGAGTACTCCGAGTTCCAGTCGGCGATGCTCGACGAGGCGAAGCGCCGGCGCAAGGCCGCGAAGATCATCGCGGTGCTGGAGCACTTCCACGGGCCGCTCGACGGGCTGACGGTCGGCGACATCGGCTGCTCGGCCGGGTTCATCGCCGACGAGCTGGCCGCGGCGGGCGCGGGCCGCACGCTGGGCATCGACATCGACGTGCCGGGCCTGCGCAAGGCGGCCGACAGGTTCGGCAAGCGGGTGGCCTTCATCTGCGGCGACGGCACCGCGCTGCCCTTCCCCGACGGCTCGGTCGACGTGCTGGTCTTCAACCACATCTACGAGCACGTCATCGACCCCGACGCGGTCGTGGCCGAGATGCACCGCGTGCTGTCCGACGACGGCGTCCTCTACCTCGGCCTCGGCAACAAGCTCGGCATCATGGAGCCGCACTACAAGCTGCCGTTCCTGTCCTACCTGCCGCCCGCGCTCGCCGACCGCTACGTCCGCGCCTTCGGCCGGGCCGACCACTACTACGAGCGCTTCCGCACCCGGCGCGGCCTGCGCCGGATGACCCGCGCCTTCCACGTGTGGGACTACACCTTCCCCGTGCTGGCCACGCCCGCGGCCTTCGCCGGCGGCGAGCTGTTCCCCGGAGCGCTCGGCAGGCTCGTCAAGACCGTGCTGGCCAGGACACCGCGCGGCGTGCTCAAGCTGATGCTCCCGCTGGTGCCGACCTACCTGTGGGTGGCCACCAAGCGGCCGCGCACCCCCGCGGGCGCCAGGCTCCCGCAGCCGCCGGAGCGACTGTGAAGAAGGCGGTACGGCTCGGCTTCCTGCTGGTCGCCCTCGGCTTCGGGGCCTGGGTCGTCGCCAAGCAGTGGGACGCCGTGCTGGCCGGGTTCGCCAGGCTGACCTGGCCCATGGTGGCCGGCTCGCTCGTCTCCGTCGTCGCCGCCCTGCTGGCCGCCATGCTGACCTGGCGCACCCTGCTGGCCGATCTGGGCTCCCCGTTGCGGCTCAGGCCGGCGGCCAGGGTGTTCTTCGTCGGCCAGCTCGGCAAGTACATCCCCGGCGCGGTCTGGCCGGTGCTCGCCCAGATGGAGATGGGCAAGGACCTCGGCGTGCCACGCGCGCGCAGCGCGGCGGCCTTCTTCCTGATGATGCCGATCCAGCTGGCCACCGGGCTGCTGGTCACGCTGGTCACGCTCGGCTGGGACCGCTTCGGCTGGGCGCTGCTGCTCATCCCGGTGCTCGCCGTGCTGCTCGAACCCAAGGTGATCAACTCGCTGATCGGCTTCGGGCTGCGCAAGCTGAAGCGCGAGCCGCTCGAACGGCCGCTGACCCGCAGGGGCATGCTGATCGCGCTGGCCTGGTCCGTGGCAGGCTGGACCGCCTACGGCGCCCACCTCTACCTGCTGGCCGCCGACATGGGCGCCTCGGGCGGGCTGCTGTTCTCCGTCGGCGCCTTCGCCCTGACGTGGTGCCTGGGCATCATGACCTTCGTCGTGCCGGCCGGGGCGGGGGTGCGCGAGGCGGCCATGGTGGCGGTGATGTCGCCCGTGCTCGACCGCGGCTCGGCGCTCGCGCTCGCGCTCTGCTCCCGCATGGTGATCATCCTCGGGGATCTCGTCTGCGCCGCCATCGCGGGCGCCGCCGCCAAGTCCGCCATGGACCGCAATTCCGTGTGATTCGCCCCACACGGTCGTAGGGTTGAGGGCAGGCGAGGGTCTTCTGGGGAGGGATCTTTCGTGATACCCCGAGTGCTCATCGACGCGGCCGCCGTGCCGGCCGATCGTGGCGCGCTGAACAGGTATGTCGACGGGCTGGTCGGTGGGCTCCACCGGGCGGGCGCCGATGTGAGCGTGGCCTGCCAGCGGGCCGACGCCGACCGGTACGCCAGGATCGCGCCGTCGGCCAGAGTGGTGCCGGGGCCCGCCTCCATCACCAACAAGGCGGCCAGGCTCACCTGGGAACAGTCCGGGCTGCCGCTGATCGCCCAGCGGGTGGGCGCCCAGGTCATCCACGCGCCCTACTACTCGATGCCGCTGCGCTCCGGCCTGCCCACCGTGGTGACCGTGCACGACGTCACCTGGTTCAGCCAGCCGGAGCAGCAGGAGTCCGTCTTCTTCCGGTCAGCCACCCGCACCGCCGTACGGCACGCCCACCGCGTGATCGTGCCGTCCAAGGCGACGCGCGACGAGCTGGTCAAGGTACTGGCCGCCGACCCGACCAGGATCGACGTGGCCTACCACGGCGTCGACCACGCGATGTTCCACTCGCCCAGCGAGGCGGAGATCGGGCGGGTGGCCGACCGGCTGGCGCTGCACGGCCGGCCGTACGTCGCCTTCCTGGGCGCGCTGGAGCCGCGCAAGAACGTGCCGAACCTGATCAGGGGCTTCGCCAGGGCTGTCGAGGGGCTGCAGGACCCGCCCGCGCTGGTGATCGGCGGCGGCGTGCACGAGGCCGACGTCGACGCGGCCGTCAGCGAGGTGTCGGCGACGGTGAAGGTCGTCAGGCCCGGCTACCTGTCCTACGCCGACCTGCCGGGCTTCCTCGGCGGCGCGCTCGTGGTGGCCTTCCCCTCCATGGGGGAGGGCTTCGGGCTGCCGGTGCTGGAGGCGATGGCCTGCGGGACGCCCGTGCTCACCACGCAGCGCACCTCGTTGCCCGAGGTCGGCGGCGACGCGGTCGCCTACACCGAACCCGACTCCGACAGCATCGCCACCGCGCTCCGCCAGCTGCTCACCTCGGCCGAGCGGTGCGCGGGGCTCGCGGCCGCGGGCCTCGCCAGGGCGAAGGAGTTCAGCTGGGACGCCTCCGCGCAGGCACATCTGTTGTCCTATCAACGCGCGGTCGAATAGTTGGGTAACCTCACGGGGTGATGGGAAGCTCCTTGCCAGGTCTTGAGGCCATACTCCTGGTCGGAGGCCAGGGAACGCGCCTGCGCCCACTGACGCTCGGCACGCCGAAGCCGTTGTTGCCGACAGCCGGAGTTCCGTTCCTGGCGCACCAGCTCGCCCAGGCGCGCTCCTTCGGCGTACGGCGCATCGTGTTCGCCACGTCCTACAAGGCAGCGATGTTCGAGCCGGTCTTCGGCGACGGCTCCGCGATGGGCCTCGAACTGGTCTACATGACCGAGGAGACGCCGCTCGGCACCGGTGGAGCGATCCGGAACGCGGCCCAGGCGCTGACCGCGGGTCCCGACGACCCCGTGCTGATCCTCAACGGCGACATCCTGTCCGGGCACGACGTCGGCGACCAGGTCAGGCAGCACGTCGCCCGTGAGGCCGCGGTGACGCTGCACCTGACCGAGGTCGACGACCCGTCGCGGTTCGGCTGCGTGCCGACCGACTCCGACGGGCGGGTCACCGCGTTCCTGGAGAAGACCCCGCATCCCGTGACCAACCGCATCAACGCCGGGTGCTACGTCTTCACCCGGTCGGTGATCGACTCCATCCCGCCGGACGAGGTCGTGTCGGTGGAGCGGCAGACCTTCCCCGGGCTGATCGAGTCGGGCGCCCTGGTGCTCGGCTACGCCGACCGCAGCTACTGGCTCGACGTCGGCACTCCCGCCGCCTTCGTGCAGGGCTCGCGCGACCTGGTCCTCGGCCGGCTCAGCTCCCCGGCGCTGCCGGGGCCGACGGGCGAGTCGCTGACGCTCGACGGGGCCGTCGTGTCGCAGGAGGCCAAGGTCACCGGCGGCTCGGTGGTGGGGGCGCGGGCGGTGGTCGAGGCGGGCGCCTCGGTGCGCGGCAGCGTGCTCGGCGACGGGTGCGTGATCGAGAAGGGGGCGACGGTGGTCGACTCCCTCATCGGGCTCGGCGCGCGCATCGCCCAGGGCGCCGCGGTGCGTGACTCGGTGATCGGCGACGGCGCGACCGTGGGGCCGGGCAACGAGCTGCAGGCGGGGGCCCGGATCTGGCCTGGCGTGGTGCTGCCGGAGTGCGCGGTCCGCTTCTCCAGCGACGCGTAGCCTGGCTGTCATGGACGGCCTCTCCCCGGCCCCGGACGCCCGCCCGGTCCGTACGGCGGCGCCCCGCCCCCTGCCGGCCGTGCGGCCGAGACCGGTGGCCGCGATGGAGCGGAGGCTGGCGGTCGGCGCCGACCACGCGCGGATCCTGGGGCCGCACCAGCACGGCGGGCACGACCCGACCTGGCACCGGGCCGCCGACGGCACCATCTGGCGCACCTGCCGCACCCCTGACGGTCCCGGCACCCTGCGCGTCACCAGATGGGGCGGGCAGGCGTGGGGGCCAGGCGCGGCGTGGCTGCTCGACTCGCTGCCCGGCCTGCTGGGCGCGGAGGACGATGTCTCCGGCTTCGTGGTGCACCATGACGTGCTGCGCGGCTACGGCGTGCCCGGGATCGGGCGCACCGGCCGGGTGTTCGAGGCGCTGGTGCCCGCCGTCCTGGAGCAGAAGGTGGTCGGCCGGGAGGCGTGGCGCGCGTGGCGGTGGCTGCTGCGCAGGTACGGCACGCCCGCGCCGGGGCCGGCGCCCGAGGGCATGCGGGTGATCCCCGAACCCGAGGTCTGGCGCCAGATCCCCGCCTGGGACTGGCATCGGGCGGGTGCGGAGGCTGTGCGCGCCAGGACGATCGCCACCGCGGCCTGGCATGCGGACAAGCTGGAAGCAGCCGCCGACTCCGCCTCGCTGGACCGGCTCCTGCGGGCGTTGCCCGGCATCGGAGTCTGGACGTCGGCGGAGGTTCGGCAGCGCTGCTGGGGTGATCCCGACGCGGTGAGCGTCGGCGACTACCATCTCGCCTCGATCGTGGGCTGGGCGTTGACGGGGCGAAAGGCCGACGACGCCGAGATGTTGCGGTTGCTCGAGCCGTACCGGGGGCACCGGCACCGGGCCTGCCTCCTGGTCGAGCTCACCGGGCGGCGGCCGCCCGCGCGCGGGCCTAGACTGCCCGCCCGCGACTACCGGTCATTCTGAAAGGCGGCTTCCTCCAGTCCCTGCCGTCGCGCGAGTCGGTGCCCAGGAACGGGCCGGCGATGGCGAGGAGGGCGATGAGGCTGACGACGAAGATCCAGGACATGGTGTGCTCCTTTTGCTCACCTCCAATTATTGTCTGTGCATCTATTTACGTCCATCGAGACTTTCTACGAACTACCCTTCAGCATTGCTTAACGACTAGGGTGCCGGTATGACCCAAGTCAGCGATTCCGCACTCCGTCGCGCGCTCGCCCGCGCCCGCGACGGCAAGGCCCTCGACCGCACCGAGGCCGCCGTGCTGCTCCAGGCCCGTGACGAGCATCTGGACACCCTGCTGGAGCACGCCTCGCGCGTGCGTGACGCCAACGGCCGCAACGGCGTCATCACCTACAGCAGGAAGGTCTTCATCCCGCTGACCAGGCTCTGCAGGGACAGGTGCGGCTACTGCACCTTCGCCACCGCGCCGGGCAAGCTGCCCGCCGCCTTCCTGAGCCCCGACGAGGTGCTGGAGATCGCCAGGCAGGGCGCGGCCATGGGGTGCAAGGAGGCGCTGTTCACGCTCGGCGACCGGCCGGAGGACCGCTGGCACCAGGCACGCTCGTGGCTGGACGCCCACGGCTACGACGACACGCTGTCCTACGTGCGGGCGATGGCGATCAGGGTGCTCGAGGAGACCGGCCTGCTGCCCCACCTCAACCCGGGCGTGCTCTCGTGGCGGGACTTCCAGCGGCTCAAGCCCGTCGCCCCCTCGATGGGCATGATGCTGGAGACCACCTCGCGCCGGCTGTTCGAGGAGAAGGGCCAGCCCCACTACGGCTCGCCCGACAAGGACCCCGCGGTACGGCTGCGCGTGCTGGAGGACGCCGGCCGCTCCAACGTGCCCTTCACCACCGGCATCCTGATCGGGATCGGCGAGACGATCGAGGACAGGGCGGAGTCCATCTTCGCGATGCGCCGGGTGGCCAGGGAGTACGGCGGCATCCAGGAAGTCATCGTGCAGAACTTCCGCGCCAAGCAGGACACGGCGATGCGCGGGCTGCCCGACGCCTCCTTGCAGGAGCTGGCCGCGACGATCGCGGTGACCAGGCTGGTGCTGGGCCCCAAGATGCACGTCCAGGCGCCGCCGAACCTGGTCGACGACGAGTACGCGCTGATGATCAGGGCCGGGATCGACGACTGGGGCGGGGTGTCGCCGCTCACCCCCGACCACGTCAATCCCGAGCGTCCGTGGCCGCACATCGACGAGCTGGCCGCCCGTACGGCCGCCGCCGGGTTCGAGCTGAAGGAACGGCTGACGATCTATCCCGAGTACGTGCTGGCCGGCGAGCCATGGCTCGACCCCCGGCTCTTCGCGCACGTCTCGGCGCTGGCGGACCCGGCCACCGGGCTGGCGCGCGAGGACGCGCCGCTGGTGGGACGGCCCTGGCAGGAGCCCGACGGCGGGTTCGAGGCGGCCGGGCGCACCGAGCTGCACGTCGAGGTCGACACCTCCGGTCGCACCAACGACCGGCGCGACGACTTCGACGACGTCTACGGCGACTGGGAGGCCCTGCGCGACCGCCTCCCCGGCGGCGGGCCCTCCTCCTCCGACGCCCAGGAGGCGCCTGCCGGCGCCGTCGGGGCGCCCGGGGCAGGCGTCATGGGAGACGTCGCCGAGGCGCTCCGCCAGGCCGAACGCGACCCGGCCGGCCTGACCGACGCCCAGGCCGTCGCCCTGCTCGGCGCCGACGGCGAGGCCCTGGAGGAGCTGGCCCGTCTCGCCGACCACCTCAGGCGGGAGGTCGTGGGCGACGACGTCACCTTCGTCGTCAACCGCAACATCAACTTCACCAACGTCTGCTACACCGGCTGCCGGTTCTGCGCCTTCGCCCAGCGGAGGACCGACGCCGACGCCTACACCCTCTCGCTCGACCAGGTGGCCGACCGCGCCCAGGAAGGCTGGGAGGCGGGCGCCACCGAGGTGTGCATGCAGGGCGGCATCCACCCCGACCTGCCCGGCACCGCCTACTTCGACATCGCCAGGGCGGTCAAGGCCAGGACGCCCGACATGCACGTCCACGCCTTCTCCCCGATGGAGGTCATCAACGGCGCCAGCCGTACGAACCTGTCCGTCGAGGACTGGCTGGTCGCGGCCAAGGAGGCGGGCGTCGACTCCCTTCCCGGCACCGCGGCCGAGATCCTGGACGACGACGTGCGCTGGGTGCTGACCAAGGGCAAGCTGCCGGCCAAGGAGTGGATCGAGGTCATCACCACCGCGCACCGGGTGGGCATCCCGACGACCTCGACGATGATGTACGGCCACGTGGACACCCACCTGCACTGGGTGCGGCACATCAGGCTCATCCGCGAGATCCAGGAGCGGACCGGCGGCTTCTCCGAGTTCGTGCTGCTGCCGTTCGTGCACCACAGCGCGCCCATCTACCTGGCGGGCATCGCCAGGCCCGGCCCCACCGCCCGCGAGAACCGGGCCGTCCACGCCCTGGCGCGGATCCTGCTGCACGGCGCGATCGACAACATCCAGTGCTCGTGGGTGAAGCTTCGCGACGACCTGTGCCGGCAGGTGCTGCGGGGCGGCGTCAACGACCTGGGCGGCACGCTGATGGAGGAGACGATCAGCCGGATGGCGGGGTCGGAGAACGGCTCCTACAAGACCATCAGCGAGATCGGCGAGATGGTCGCCGCCGCGGGGCGCCCGCTGCGCCAGCGCACCACCGAGTACGGCACGCCGTCGGCGGAGCGGCTGGCGGCGTCGGCGGCCAGCGACGGCGTCTGCCGCAGCGTCCGCCGCCCCCTGCCAGTCGTCTGACCATCCCACCGGATATCCACGACCCGCAGATTCGGAAGTATGAATTCGGGTAGATTGGATATCGTCCGCCATAGGTGAAGGGAGGCCTCGATGGCGAAGACCACGATTGACATCGATGCGGCGAAGGCGGCGAAAGCTCAGGCCATCCTCGGCACCGACAGCCTCCGCAGCACCGTTGACGCCGCCCTCCAGCACGTCATCGCGGAGCGGGCCAGGGAGCAGTTCGTCGAGTTCGCCGCGTCGGGAGCCTTCGCGATCCTGCTGGATCCGGCGACCGAGGAGGCCATGTGGAAGTGACCTGCTATCTCGGTGACAAGAGTGCTCTGGCCCGGCTTCACATGGCCCCGGTCAGGGCCCGGCTCGCGCCTCTGATCACCAGAGGACTGGTGTCGATCTGCGCACCCACTCAGCTCGAACTGCTCTACTCTGCCCGTGGTCCGGCCGATTACGCGCAGCTCAAGAGCCAACTCGACGCAGGGTTTCCGTGGATGCCGATTCCCGACAGGGGTTGGCAGCGGGCGTGCGAGATTCAGGAGTCGCTGGCCAAGAGCGGCAAGCATCGAGGTCCGTCGATCGCCGACCTGCTCATCGCGGTCACGGCCGAGGCCTGGGAGCTGACCGTGCTGCACTACGACCGCGATTTCGAGACGATCGCCGAAGTCACCCAGCAGCCGACCGAATGGGTGGTTCCGGCGGGTGCGGCGGAGGCCGGGCCCGGGTGAGCGGACCGCCCGCCGTCGCACGACGGCGGGCTTCCGGCGGGTCAGCGGGTGACGATGAAGTCGGCGGCGTCGCGCGGGGCGCGGTCGCGGGGCGGTGCGGCGGCGTGCCCGATGGCGACGCACCCCATCGGGTCCCACGACTCGGGCAGGTCGAGCACCTCACGCACCACCGGGCGGCAGAACATCGTCGACGACACCCAGGCCGAACCGAGCCCCTCCACCGCCAGCTGGACCAGGAAGTTCTCCACCCCCGCGCCCGTCGCGACGACGAACATCTCGCGCTCGGCCGCGTTGCGCCTGTCATCGCGGTAGGTGTGCGAGCCCTCCATCACCAGGCAGGGCACGGCCAGGTAGGGGGCGTTCCGCAGGACGTCGCCGCGCCTGATCCGCTTGGCGATCGACTGCTCGGAGAACCCGTCGCCGCGCAGGTCGGCGATCCACGCCTCGCGCATGGCGTCCACCAGCCGCAGCCGCGTCTCGGCCGACTCCACCAGCACGAACCGCCACGGCGTCGTGTGGTGCGGCGCGGGGGCCGCGATGCCGGCCGCCACGGCCCGCCGTACCGCCTCCGGGTCGACGGGGGCGGAGGAGAACTCCCTGATCGTACGGCGGGCGAAGACCACGTCGCGGGAGCCGTAACGGAACAGGTCCTCGTCGGCGGGACGGATGAGCGGGCGGACCCCCGGACCGTCGTCATCGGTCACCAGATGGGACAGGCCGCGCACGATCGCCACCGGGACGCCCGCGACCTTGCCCTTGACCAGCTCGGCCGCTGCGGCGATCTCGTCGATCAGCGCGGTCACCGTGACGACGAGCGGGTTGCCGTGGGTGTCGGTGCCGCCCCTGAAGTCCTCGAGCGGCCGCACGCCCGCCGCGCCGACGGCGACGTCGGTGAGCCCGTGCCGCCATGGCCGGCCGAAGGTGTCGGAGACGATGACGCCGACGCGCCCGCCGAGGGCGGCCCTGATCCGGCGCGCGGAGGCGTCGGAGTCCTCGGGCAGCAGCAGGACGGTGCCCGGCTCGGTGTTGGAGGCGTCGACGCCGGCCGCGGCCATGACGAAGCCGTGGCGGGTCTGGGAGATGACGGTGTCGCCTCGCCTGGCGACCACGCGGTCGGTCTCCTCCTCGATGGCCGCGGTGCGGTCGGTGTCCTGGCGAAGGCGGCCCTCGGCCTTGCTGACGATCTTGGAGGTGATGACGACGATGTCGCCGTCACGCAGGTCCTCCGCCTTCAGCAGCGCGGCGATGTCGTCGCCGGGACGGACCTCGCCGATGCCCTGGACGCCGAAGACCTGGATCCCGGCGGTCATCGCTTCAGCTCCTCGGCCAGGGACAGGGCCGCGCGGGCGATGTCGGCGGCGGCGTCGGCGTCGTGCATGATCAGGGGCCGGGCCTCGACACGCACGCCGTCGAGGGCGACGGCGGCGTCCTCCTCCGCCACGAGCCAGCCGTCGATCAGGTCGGCGCCGTAGAGGGACAGCACGGCCTGCGCGCTGGTCTCCACGCCGATGGCCGTCAGGCAGGCGTCGGCCATGCCGCGCACGGGCGCCCCGCCGATGATGGGGGAGACGCCGACGACCGTCTTGGCGACCAGGGCGTCACGGATGCCGGGGATCTGCAGGATGGTGCCGATGCTCACCACCGGGTTCGAGGGCGGCAGGATCACCACGTCCGCCTCGGCGATCGCCTCGAGGACGCCAGGGGCGGGCCTGGCCGTGTCGGCACCGATCAGCGCGATCGACTCGGCGGGCACGGAGGCGCGCAGCCGTACCCACCACTCCTGGAAGTGGACGGCGCGGCGGCCCTGGTCGTCGCTGATGACGACATGGGTCTCGCAGCGGTCGTCGCTCATCGGCAGCAGCCGCACCCCCGGCTGCCACCGCGCGCACAGCGCCTCGGTGACCTGGGAGAGGGGGTAGCCGGCCTCCAGCATCTGCGAGCGCACGATGTGGGTGGCGAAGTCACGGTCGCCGAGCCCGAACCACTGCGGCTCGACGCCGTAGGCGGCCAGCTCCTCCTTGACGACGTGGCTCTCCTTTTCTCGCCCCCAGCCCTGTTCCTCGTTGATGCCGCCGCCGAGCGTGTACATCACGGTGTCGAGGTCGGGGCAGACCCGCAGGCCGAAGAGGGTGATGTCGTCACCGGTGTTGCCGATGACGGTGATCTCGGCGTCGGGGACGGCGGCACGCAGGCCGCGCAGGAAGCGGGCTCCGCCGATGCCACCGGCTAGGGACACGATACGCATGCCGTCAGTCTTGCATCCGGGTCTCGGAGACCTGTCCGGAGCGGCAGCGTTCCATGTCCTCATGTCATGAAATTTCAGTGCATCTGGGCTGATCAGGGAGGATTGGGGTAGATGAGCTTGCTGGGACTCCCGCCACCAAAGTCAGCTATGTGGCAAACTCCCCTCGGGTGGTAAGCCACCAGCAGGGGGTTAACTGTGAGCAAAATAGACGTCAGCCGGCTGAGAGAGCCGGCTGCATTGATCATGCTTGCCGTCGCGGCGGGGAACGTCCTCGCCGCGCTCGTGCGTTTGCTGGTCTCCGAGTCCGGCACGGTGTCCTCGCTGGTGCTCAGGGCGCGCATGGTCCAGGGTGACCTGACGAGCCCCGTCGCGGCCGCGCTCGCCGTCGGCGCCGTGGTCCTGGTCACCCAGCTGGGCGGAAGCCCCACCCCCAAGGCGAAGACCATCGCCTACGGCGCGGCCGGCACGCTGGCCGCGGGTGCCGTCTTCGGCGCCATCGCGCTGCTGCTGGGCCTGTTCGCGGGCCTGGGCTTCGCCGCCCTGCTGACCTTCGTGCTCACCGGTGTCCCCACCCTCGCGCTCACCGCGCTCGGCGTGGTCTACCTGCTCCCGCAGGTGCTCGCCGCACGTCCCGCCACCCCCTCCTTCAGCGGGTACGGCCAGCAGCCCGGCTTCGGCCAGCAGCCCGGATTCGGTCAGCAGAGCTTCGGCCAGCAGCCTCCGAGTCAGGCGCCCGGCCAGCAGACCCCGGGCCACCAGACTCCGGGCCACCAGACTTCGGGCCACCAGACTTCGGGCCAGCAGCCGCAGGGCCAGCACCCCTCCGCGCCGCAGCCCCCCTCCGGCCAGCAGTACGGCCAGCAGCCCCCCGGCCAGACCCAGCAGTACGGCCAGTCCGCCGCCGGATACGCCCAGCAGCCCCCCTCCTCCGGTCACGCCCCGCAGCCGGCGGCCCACGGCGGCCCGCAGGGCTACGACCAGCAGCCGTTCGGCCAGGGCGCCGCCGCCGGCCCCGCCCCGCAGCAGGTCCAGCCGGAGGTTGCCTACCAGCCGCCGCCCAGACCCGAACTGCCCGCCCTGCCGCCCGCGCCCACGCCGCAACCGGAGCCGCAGACCGCCTACGCGCCGCAGCCCGAGTCGCAGAACGTCTACGCGCCGCAGCCGGAGTCGCAGAACCTCTACGCCGCGCAGCCGGAGCCGCAGAATCTTTACGCGCCCCAGCCGGAGTCGCAGAGCGCCTATGCGGCCCCCCAGGCGGAGTCGCGGAACGTCTACGCGCCCCAGCCGGAACCGCAGAACGTCTACGCCGCGCAGCCGGAGTCGCAGAGCCTTTACGCGCCCCAGTCGGAGTCGCCGAGCCTCTACGCGTCGCCGTCCGAGCCGCAGAACCTCTACGCGCCCCAGCCGGAACCGCAGAGCGCCTACGCGGCACCTCAGCCGGAACCGCAGAGCGCCTACGCGCCGCAGCCCGAGTCGCAGAACCTCTACGCCGCCCAGCCGGAGTCCCAGCACCTCTACGCGCCGCAGCCGGAGCCGGGCGCCTACACCTCGCTGGACAGCCCCTACGCCGAGGCGCCCCAGCAGACCGCCTACGACACGCCGCAGCAGCCCGCCTACGCGCCGGTCGAGCCGCAGCCGAGCGCCTACGCGCCCGAGCCCCAGATCTACCGGCCCGAGCCGGCCTCCTACGCCTCGCCGCAGGAGCAGAACGGCTACACGCCGTCCGAGACGCTGCCGAGCAACGGCTTCGCGCCGCAGCAGGATTACCAGCCCGCGCCGTACGTGCCCGCCGACAGCCTCCCCAACGCCTACAACCCGCCGCCGAGCGCACCGGCCGCCTACGACACGCCGCCGAGCGCCTACGACACGCCGTCCTACCAGCCGGCCGAGACCGCGCCGAGCACGCCGTACCCGCAGGCGGAGCCGCAGCAGCAGCCCTACTACGAGCAGCCGCCCGCCTTCGAGCAGCAGAGCGGCACCCCGTTCGCCGGTTACTCGGGCCAGGAGTACGCCCAGCAGCAGCCGCCCTACGCCGAGCCCGACCCGCCCGTCGACCCCCGCTCGCAGCAGATGCTGCACGCCTACCAGCAGGCGGAGAGCTACCAGCAGTCGACCGCCGGCACGCATCCGCAGTTGCACTTCGACGCGGCGCAGCCGTACCAGCAGCCCTACGACGACCCGTTCGGCCACCCGCAGTCCCCGCCCGCGGCCACCTACCCGCAGGGGCAGCACGCCGAGTCGACGATCAGGTTCGACCAGAGCGGCTACCGCCCGGGAGACGACCCGATCGACCCGACGGCCATCTACACGCCGAACGATCCGCGCCGGTAAAAAGGCCGGTAAGAGGGCCGGTATGAGGTCGGTCAATTCCGGATAGAGAGAAGGTGGGCCCTGGGCGGGCGTCAAGTCTGCCCTGGTACGGTTCCGACCGCTGACAGCGTTGAACAAGTCACGGCAAGGCCATGGATACCGGATTCACACGGTCGTGAACCTCCCATGGCAAGCACACCGGGGCGAGGTGGTCTTTCCCCGGATACCGGCATGCCGCTTGACGTCGGCCACGGCCCGCGCGTGTAATTACAGCCATGTTGTTACGCCTCCAGGAGGGGTATAGAGGGAGGCGTCTATGGGGGGCTCCATTGCGGGCGGGCGGCAGGGAGGTGTGCAGTGACCGACTTGGTGGTCATCGCACAAGATCAGCTTGAGGCTGAAGAACTCGGCTGGCAGGAGCGTGCGTTGTGCGCTCAGACCGATCCTGAGGCGTTCTTCCCGGAGAAGGGTGGCTCCACCCGAGAGGCCAAGAAGGTCTGTCGTTCATGCGAGGTGCGGGCCGAGTGCCTGGAATACGCACTCGAGCACGACGAGCGGTTCGGCATCTGGGGTGGGCTGTCCGAGCGGGAACGCCGAAGGATCAAGAAGCAGGCCGTTTAACTGATTCAACGAGATATCTACTAAGGGTCACGCGGCGGTTCGGTGTCTGCCGCGTGACCCTTTTCGGCTGTCATGGTGCCCGACGCTGATCATCTCCCCGGTCGGAGCCGACCCGCCGACCGTGTCGTCAGCGCCGGCAACAGCAGCAGGAACGGCTCGGCCGCGGGCTTCCCCGGAAGGGCCATCCGGTCCGTGGCCGGGGTGGTCAGCGTTCGTCGTAGCCGGGGTCGACCGTCTCGGGGGACACGCCGAGCAGGGACGCCACCTGCTCCACCACCGTGTCGTGGACGAGCGCCCCCAGCATGTCGCGGTCGCGTGCCCGCGCCTCCAGCGGCCGCCGGTAGATCACCACCGACGCCGGTTGGGACCCCGACGCCGCGTCGGCGCGCCCGAAGGGGATCGGGTCCGATCCGAGCCGGCCAGGTCCGTCGCCCAGCTCGCTGGCCGGCGGGACCTCCTCCACCGCGAACTCCACGGCGGCCAGCTGCTTGCCCCACTTGGGCTTCAGCCGGTCGACCGCGTCGAGGACGAGGTCGTCGAAGCGCTCGCTGCGCGAGCGGGCAAGGGGAACGTACGAGGGAGCGAGCGGACCGCGAAGGCCGCGCCCGTGGCGGTCGCGCCGTCGAGGGCCGCGCGTCGGTGTCACACCCCAAGCTTAAGCTTTCGGCCGCACCCAATCAGGGCCGACATCGGTACAGGTGGGTGGAAACAGTGGGACAGGTGTCCGAATTGTGGCGACACGCTCGTTAAGAGTGCTCAGGTAGTGGCGCCTCGCACGCATAGCAGATACGGTCCCTCCGTGAGCCCCGTCCGTCGCTGTTCCCGCACTGCGTGCAGTCAGCCTGCCGTCTTCACGCTCACGTACGTATACGCCGACTCGACCGCTGTTCTCGGCCCCTTGGCGACGTACGCGGAGCCGCATTGCTACGACCTGTGCGCCGAACACGCCGAACGGCTGACCGCCCCCCGTGGTTGGGAGGTCGTGCGCCTGCCGACGGACGGTGCCAGCCCGAGCACCGATGACCTCGAGGCGTTGGCCAACGCCGTGCGCGAGGCGGCCAGGCCGCCTTCGTCCGGCAGCACCGAGCCCGTCGGGCAGGGTGTGGAGGTCGGCCGGCGCGGTCATCTGCGTGTTCTGCGCTCCGCCCAACCCCACCGGGAGCGCTAGTAGGCTCGTCCCAGTAAGCAGGCGACCAAGGGGCGGACGAGTGGGCGATCTCTCCAAGATCTTCAAGGCGTACGACGTGCGCGGCGTGGTGCCCGAGGAGCTCGACGAGGAGAGCGCCGAGGCCGTCGGGGCGGCGTTCGTCGACGTGCTCGGCGCCGAGCAGGCCGTCCTCGCCCATGACATGCGGGTCTCCTCACGCGCGCTGGCCGACGCCTTCATCCGCGGCGCCACCGCCAGGGGCGCGGACGTGATCGACGCCGGGCTCGGCTCCACCGACCTGCTCTACTACGCCAGCGGCAGCCTCGGTCTGCCCGGCGTGATGTTCACCGCCAGCCACAACCCCGCCCGCTACAACGGCATGAAGATGTGCCGGGCCGAGGCGGTGCCGGTGGGCGCCGGCACCGGGCTGACCGAGATCCGCGACAGGGCCGCCGGCTACCTCGACGGCGGCATCCCCGCCGGCCGTACCGGCACCAGGATCGAGAAGAACCTGCTCCACGACTACGCCCGGCACCTGCGCTCCCTGGTCGACCTGTCCGGCATCAGACCGCTCAGAGTCGCCGTCGACGCGGGCAACGCGATGGGCGGTCACACCGTCCCCGCGGTGTTCGAGGGGCTGCCGATCACGGTGACGCCGCTCTACTTCGAGCTCGACGGCACCTTCCCCAACCACGAGGCCAACCCGATCGAGCCCGACAACCTGCGCGACCTGCAGCGGGCCGTCCTCGACAACGGCGCGGACCTGGGGCTGGCCTTCGACGGCGACGCCGACCGGTGCTGGGTGATCGACGAGCGTGGCGAGTCGGTCTCGCCGTCCACGATCACGGCCCTGGTGGCGGCCCGCGAGCTGGCCAAGCACCCGGGCTCGACCGTCATCCACAACCTGATCACCTCGCGCGGCGTGCCGGAGATCATCGCCGAGCACGGCGGCGTGCCGGAGCGCACCCGGGTGGGCCACTCCTTCATCAAGGCCGAGATGGCCCGCACGGGCGCGGTCTTCGGCGGGGAGCACTCGGCCCACTACTACTTCCGCGACTTCTGGTTCGCCGACTCCGGCATGCTGGCCGCGCTGCACGTGCTGGCCGCGCTGGGCGAGCAGGATCGGCCGTTGTCGCAGGTGCTGGCGCCGTTCGCGCGCTACAGTGCCAGCGGCGAGATCAACAGCACGGTCGCCGACCAGCAGGAGGCCCTGCGGCGGGTGCGTGAGCGTTTCACGGGCCGCGGCGAGTTCGACGAGCTCGACGGCCTGACCGTGACGGGGTTCGGCTGGTGGTTCAATCTGCGTCCGTCCAACACCGAGCCGCTGCTCAGGCTGAATGCCGAGGCGGCCGACCCGAGCCAGATGGCGGCGATCAGGGACGAGGTCCTCGCCGTTGTAAGGAGCTGAAACAGTGAAGATCGACGACTGGCTGCTGGAGATCCTGGCCTGCCCGGCGTGCAAGGCGCCGTTGCGCGCGCAGGACGACCCCGACGGCACGGACGAGCTGGCCTGCACCGGCTGCGGCCTGGTCTACCCGGTCAGGGACGACATCCCGGTGCTGCTCGTGGACGAGGCAAGGAAGCCGTGACCTGGGAGCCCGAGCGGCTCGACGACCAGACCCTGCTCGCCGAGGCCGACCAGGGCGGCATGCTGCCCGTGGTCGCTTCCGCGGCCGCGCAGGTGCGCACCGCCCACCGCGACGCGAGCGAGGCGGGCGTCGCGCGCCTCACCCGCGACGGCAGGCCCAGGGCGATCGTGGTGGCGGGCATGGGCGCGGCCGCGCTCGCGGGCGACATCCTGGCCGCGGTCTGCGGGTACGGCGCGCCGCTGCCGATCATCACCGTGCGCTCCGGCCGGCTGCCCGGCTGGGTCGGCGCGACCGACCTGGTGATGGCGGTGTCGAGCTCGGGCCGGACGGCGGAGACGCTCGCCGCGGCGACCGAGGCTGTACGGCGGGGCGCGTCGCTGCTGGTGGTCAGCGCTCCGGAGTCGCCGTTGCAGGCGATCGCCACGCAGGCCTCGGCGCTGTTCGTGCCGGTGCGGGCGCACGGCCCTTCGCGCGCGAACCTGTGGGGCCTCGCCGTACCTCTGCTGGTGGCGGCCGGGTCGCTGGGGATCGCGCAGGCGGACGACGACCTGTTCGAGGGGACGGCCAGGGCGTTGGAGGAGATGGCGCACCGCTGCCGGCCCACGAGCGAGTCGTTCATCAACCCGGGCAAGTCGCTGGCCATGGAGCTGGCCGACAGCGTGCCCGTGCTCTGGGGGACCTCGCCGCTGACGGCGGTCGCCGCCCACCGGCTGGCGCTGCAGCTCAACGAGAACGCCAAGTATCCGGCGATCTGGGGCGAGATCCCCGAGGCCGGGCATAACCAGCTGGCCATGCTCGACGGCCCGCTGGCCCAGCGCGACATCTTCGCCGACACCGCCGAGCGCACGCTGCGTCTGGTCGTGTTGCGCGAGGCCGACGACCGTCCGCAGGAGCTGCTCAGAATGGCCCAGGACCGCGGGGTCCCGGTCAGCGAGCTGACCGCGGAAGGCGTCACGCCGCTCGAACGGCTGGCCACGCTGATCGAGCTGGGCGACTACGCGAGTGCCTACCTCGCGCTCGGGTACGGCACTGATCCGACCCCGGTGACGTCGATCACAGAGCTAAAGGCGAGACTTTCCCAATAGGATCCCATGTCCGGGAATCCAGTGGCATGAGCGGAGAAGTGCGTTGAGCGCGAGTGGCGGTACCAAGGCAATTGTCGCGGCGTTGGGGGCGAACCTCGCGATCGCCGTGGCCAAGTTCGTCGCGTACGTGTTCACCGGCTCCTCGTCCATGCTGGCGGAGTCGATCCACTCGGTGGCCGACTCGGGCAACCAGGCGCTGCTGCTGGTCGGCGGCAAGCGGGCGCAGCGGGGCCGCACCCCCCAGCACCCGTTCGGCTACGGCAGGGAGCGCTACTTCTACGCCTTCGTCGTCGCGGTCGTGCTGTTCACGATCGGTGCGGTGTTCTCGCTCTACGAGGGCTTCCACAAGATCGCAGAGCGGCAACCCGTCGAGTCGCCGGCGTGGGCGTTCGGCGTCCTGATCTTCGCGATCATCGCCGAGGCGTTCTCGTTCAGGACGGCGATCAAGGAGTCGAACGAGCACCGCGGCAGCCAGAGCTGGTGGGCCTTCATCCGCCGGTCGAAGTCGCCCGAGCTGCCGGTGGTGCTGCTGGAGGACCTCGGCGCGCTGCTGGGCCTGATCTTCGCGCTGTTCGGCGTCACCATGGCCGTGGTCACGGGCGACGGCCTCTGGGACGGCGTCGGCACGGTGATGATCGGCGCGCTGCTGGCGGTCATCGCGATCATCCTGGCGATCGAGACCAAGTCGCTGCTGCTGGGAGAGGGCGCCACCCCCGAGGTCGAGACGCAGATCAGGAACGCGCTGGAGAGCGCCCCCGAGGTCAGCCGCATCATCCACATGCGCACGCTGCACCTGGGCCCCGAGGAGCTGCTGGTCGCCGCGAAGATCGCGGTCGCCCACGACGACACGGCCGCCGAGGTGGCCCGCGGCATCGACGAGGCCGAGCAGCGCATCCGCGCCGCCGTCCCCATCGCCCGCGTCATCTACCTCGAGCCGGACCTGGACAAGGCCGCCGCCAGATGAGCCCCCTCGGCGGCCTCCCCGTGGTGGCCGGCGCGGCTCACTCGTGCCCGGTGATGCAGGAGGTCCCGCGGTCGGTCTGGTCGAACAGGCAGCGGCCGTCCTTGTCGAGGGAAATGACCTTCTTGACCGTGCTGAACTGACGCAGCGTCCTGTCGATGGTGTGCAGGATGCGGGCGTCGCCGCCGACGCCGAGCCCGAACACCGTACGGCAGAAGCGCAGCGTGGCCGTGCCGCTCTTGATCGACAGCTTGAAGTCGGCCCCGCAGTCGGATCTGCCCCTGATCTGCGGGCCGAGCTCGGAGTGCAGGCCGCGCCTGTGCTCGGCCTTGGTCGGGCCCTTGATGAGCTGCTGGATGGCGAACGTGGCCACTCCGCGGTCGGGCGCCTTCCTGGTGACGGCGACGACCTTGCCGGGGACGTCGAAGTCGGCGGAGAAGTAGACCTTCACCGTCCCGCCTGAGGAGCCGCCTGAGGCGGCGGCTGCGGAGGTCGTCGAGGCGGCCGTCGAGGCCGTGGGGGAGGCCGCTGACGCCTGCGCGGGCATCAGGGCGAGCGCGGGAACCACCGTCAGCGCGGTGGCCGTGAGGAGAGCCTTCATATCCGGTTGGACGGTCCGTTCGCGCCTCTGGTTTGCAGCAGTCGCAACGCCTTCTCCTTCTCGAAGTCCAGTGCCCTCCTGGGCGCGTGGAGGCGGCCGATCCGCAGGCCCAGGTCCCTGACGGCCTGGGTCACCGCCGGCTCGGCCAGCGCCCGCAACGCGAAGGCCAGCTCGGCGGGTGAGACGTCGAACCGCTTCTCCAGCTCCACGGCCTGGGCCACGGCCGTCAGGTCCTCCTCGGTGAACCTGCGGTGCGCGCCCTGCTCCCTGACCGGCGGCAACAGTCCCAGTGCCTCCCGGTAGCGGAGCATGCGAGGGGACATCCCCAACCGTCTCGCTGCCTCAGTGATGCGCATCCTTACATTCTTGTGGAAGATTCAGCCCCCGCGAGATGCGGCTCGGAGAACCGGCGCCTAAACTCGACGGCGACAACTTCGTGTATCGAGGGGTAATCAGATGGACTTCAAGGTCGCCGACCTTTCACTTGCCGACTTCGGCCGCAAGGAGATCCGGCTCGCCGAGCACGAGATGCCCGGCCTCATGGCGGTTCGTAAGGAGTACGCGGCCTCCCAGCCCCTTCGCGGCGCGAAGATCATGGGCTCGCTCCACATGACCATCCAGACCGCCGTCCTCATCGAGACGCTCGTCGCGCTCGGCGCCGAGGTCCGCTGGGTCAGCTGCAACATCTTCTCCACCCAGGACCACGCCGCCGCCGCGGTCGCCGTCGGCCCCAACGGCACCGTCGACAACCCGCAGGGCGTCCCCGTCTTCGCCTGGAAGGGCGAGACGCTGGAGGAGTACTGGTGGTGCACCGAGCAGGCGCTCACCTGGCCCGGCGGCGAGGGTCCGAACATGATCCTCGACGACGGCGGCGACGCCACGCTGCTGGTCCACAAGGGCGCCGAGTACGAGAAGGCCGGCGCCGTCCCCGCCGCCTCCGACGAGGACCCGGAGGAGTGGCACGTCATCATCGACCTGCTCACCCGCACGGTCGGCGAGGACAAGAAGTGGACGCAGATCGCTGAGCAGATCAAGGGCGTGACGGAGGAGACCACCACCGGTGTCCACCGCCTCTACGAGATGTTCAAGAGCGGCTCGCTGCTGTTCCCGGCGATCAACGTCAACGACTCGGTGACCAAGTCGAAGTTCGACAACAAGTACGGCTGCCGCCACTCGGTCATCGACGGCCTCAACCGCGCCACCGACGTGCTCATCGGCGGCAAGGTGGCCGTGGTCTGCGGCTACGGCGACGTCGGCAAGGGCTGCGCCGACGCGCTGCGCGGCCAGGGCGCCCGCGTCATCGTCACCGAGATCGACCCGATCTGCGCGCTCCAGGCGGCCATGGACGGCTTCCAGGTCACCACGCTGGAGGAGGTCGTCGGCATCGCCGACATCTTCGTGACCACCACCGGCAACTTCGACATCATCACGGCCGACCACATGGCCAAGATGAAGCACCAGGCGATCGTCTCCAACATCGGCCACTTCGACAACGAGATCGACATGGCCGGGCTCGCGAAGACTCCCGGGATCGTCAGGAACACCATCAAGCCGCAGGTCGACGAGTGGGTCTTCCCCGACGGCCACTCCATCATCGTGCTGGCCGAGGGCCGCCTGATGAACCTGGGCTGCGCGACCGGCCACCCGTCGTTCGTGATGTCCAACTCCTTCACCAACCAGGTCATCGCGCAGATCGAGCTCTTCACCAAGACCGAGGAGTACCCGATCGGCGTCTACACGCTGCCCAAGCACCTGGACGAGAAGGTCGCCCGCCTCCACCTCGACGCGCTGGGCGTCAAGCTGACCACGCTGACCAAGGCGCAGGCGGAGTACATCGGCGTCGACGTCGAGGGCCCTTACAAGTCGGACCACTACCGCTACTGACGTTCCTCGCGACGGCGGGCGCCCGGCCGGGCACCCGCCGTCGTCCCATATCCTGGCCGCACCCGTCGCGCCGGGCGGGGGTTTCCGTTCTCGCGGGGCCGGGCCCGGTGCCCGTACGGCAAGCCGGGCCTGGCGCCTGCGCGGTCACCGGGTCACCGCCCGCCGCGGGCGCCCGCCCGGCAGGACTCCGGTCCCTGCCGTCACGGCGCCCCGAAGACCTGGCGGCAGGGTTCCGGTGCCCTGTCGGGGCTCCCGGCGAGCCGATGGCGCGCGGCCGGTGGGACGGCCGTCCGCGGAAGCCGGTGCACGATACGACGTGACGGTGGCCACCGGAGTCCTGCTGGAGTGCTGTGATGGACGGGCGGTCACCGGTGACCACGGTGGCGCCGAGTGGGCTTGCCGTACAAGAGACTGGAGATGTGGTGGGAGAGCGGAGGATCGCGTGGGCGGGGAGGGCGATGCCCGTCCTCACCGCGATCGGGGAGCGGTTCGGGCGCGAGCGTCCGCTCGATGGCCTCAGGATCGCCGCGTGCCTGCACGTGACCGCCGAGACCGCCGTCCTCATGGGCGCGCTCAAGGCGGGCGGCGCCGAGATCGCGCTGGCCGCCTCCAACCCGCTGTCCACCCAGGACGACGTCGCCGAGGCGCTCCAGGGCTACGGCATCGCGGTCCACGCGCGCGCGGGCGTCGACCGGGCGACCTACTACCGCCACATCCATCAAGCGCTGGACCTGGCGCCCGACATCGTCCTCGATGACGGCTGCGACCTGGTCAACATCCTCCACACCGAGCGCACCGACCTGCTCGACGGCGTGAGCGGCGGCTGTGAGGAGACCACCACCGGCATCATCAGGCTGCGCCAGATGGCGGCCGAGGGCGCGCTGAGGTTCCCCGTCGTCGCGGTCAACGACACGCGGACGAAGCGGATGTTCGACAACAGGTACGGCACCGGGCAGTCGACCCTCGACGGCATCATGCGCGCCACGAACGTCATGCTCGCCGGCCGGACGGTCGTGGTGGCCGGGTTCGGCTACTGCGGGCGGGGCGTCGCCGAGCGGGCCAAGGGCCTGGGCGCGCGGGTGATCGTCACCGAGATCGACCCGGTCAAGGCGCTCGACGCCTCCCTGCAGGGCTACGAGGTGCGCACCATGGCGGCCGCCGCGCTGGTCGGCGACCTGTTCATCACCGTCACCGGCAACCGCGACGTCATCACGGCCGAGCACCTGTCGGTGATGAAGGACGGCGCGATCCTCGCCAACGCGGGCCATTTCGACGTCGAGGTCGACGTGCGCGGGCTGGAGGGGCTGGCCGTCGCGCTCAATCCGGGGGTGCGGCCCAACACCGACGAGTACGTGCTCGCCGACGGCCGCCGCCTGCTGCTGCTGGCCGAGGGGCGCCTGGTCAACCTCACGGCCGCCGAGGGGCATCCGGCCGCCGTCATGGACATGTCCTTCTCGGCCCAGGCGCTGGCCGTCGCCTGGCTGGCCGTCGAGCGCGTACGGCTGGCGCCGGGCGTCTACGACGTGCCCGAGGACATCGACATCGAGGTGGCGCGGCTGAAACTGGCGGCGGCGGGCATCGAGATCGACCGGCTGACCGCCGAGCAGGAGGACTACCTCCACTCCTGGCGGACGGGCTCCTGATTTTCGTGTGACAGTTCCCGGACAATCACTTGGTTGATCCACCGACTCTAGGGATAATCCAGGACATTTCCATCTCTGGAGGCTCCATGGGACTGCGTGGCTTATCCTCCCTCCTGGCCGGGATCGTGGTGGCGATCGCCCTTGTTCCCGTCCCCGCCTCGGCCGGCGACGAGGTCACCAAGAGTGACAACATCCGGCACGAAGCCCACCTCGATCTGCCCGCCGGTGTGCAGATCAACACCGACATCGCCTTCCAGGGCGACTACGCCTACGTCGGCAGCTACAGCGGATTCTCGATCTACGACATCAAGCACCCCAAGCGCCCCAAGCTGGTCAGCTCGGTCACCTGTCCGGGTGGTCAGATGGACGTCACCGTCTACGGGGACATCCTGGTCACCTCCGTCGACGAGTCGATGAAGGACGACTCCTGCTCCGGCACGCGCCAGTCGGCCCGTGAGAAGAGCTCGTGGGAGGGCCTGCGGATCTTCGACGTCAGCGACAAGGCCAACCCGAAGTACGTCAAGTCCGTCGAGACCAGCTGCGGCTCCCACACCCACACGCTGGTGCCGGGCAAGTCGCGTGACGCCTTCTACGTCTACGTCTCCTCCTACTTCCCGGCGGCCGACTTCCCCGACTGTCAGCCGCCGCACGACCGCATCTCGGTCGTGAAGGTCCCCGTGCGCAACCCGGCCGCGGCCGCCGTGGTGAACACGCCGGTGATCTTCCCCGAGGGCGGCAACGACCGCACCCAGCAGCCCAACCTCCTGGCCGACACCAGCGGCTGCCACGACATCACCGTCTACGCCGAGAAGGACCTCGCCGCGGGCGCCTGCATGGGCGACGGCGTCCTCCTCGACATCTCCGACAGGGAACACCCCAAGGTCATCGACACGATCAGGGACACGAACTTCGCGTTCTGGCACTCGGCGACCTTCAACAACGCCGGAACCAAGGTGGTCTTCACCGACGAGCTCGGCGGCGGCTCGCAGGCCCGCTGCACCGCGGCCGAGGGCCCGACCAGGGGCGCCGACGCCATCGTCGACATCGTCGGCCGCAAGCTCGTCTTCAAGAGCTACTACAAGATCTCCAGGATCCAGACGAGCACCGAGAACTGCGTCGCCCACAACGGATCGCTGATCCCGGTCAGGGGACGCGACATCATGGTGCAGGCCTGGTACCAGGGCGGGCTGTCGGTCTGGGACTTCACCGACTCGTCCCGCCCACGCGAGATCGCCTTCTTCGACCGCGGCCCGATCAACGACACCCAGCTCACGCTGGGCGGCTTCTGGTCGGCCTACTACTACAACGGCTACATCTACGGGAGCGAGATCTTCCGCGGGTTCGACGTCTTCAGGGTGAGGGATCCGCGGGTGAACTCGGCCGACGGCGTCAGGTTCGACCGGCTGAACGTGCAGACCCAGTCCAGGTACCGGAGCCGCGGCCACTGACCGCGCCTGCTGGGCCCGCGTCGCGATCGGCGCGGGCCCTCTCTTCCCCATACGGCTCCCCCCCGGCGACTTCCCCGTACGGCTCCCGCGCCCCGGCGACGTGCGTCCTCCCACCGGTGCGTTCCGCCACGGGGGCCCTGACGAGTCGCCGGGACGGCTGTGCGGGCCGTACCGCGAGCCCTCACGGAGCGGTCAGAGGGCTGCCTGCATCTCCCGCATGCGCCGGATCTCCGCCGTCTGCTCCGCGCCGATGTCGGTGGCCAGCTCGGAGATCCGCTGGTGCGAGCCCGCGGTGAGCTGCTTCGTGGACATCGTGATCGCCCCGCTGTGGTGCGCGATCATCAACTCCAGGAACAGCTTGTCGAACGCCGCGCCGGAGGCCGCCTTCAGCGCCTCCATCTGCTCGGGAGTGGCCATGCCCGGCATGGTCGCGTGCCCCGCGTGGTGGGCGGGCACCTTCTGGCCCTGTTCCTGCAGCCACGTCGTCATGTACTGGATCTCCGGGGCCTGCGCGTCCTTGATCCGGGAGGCGAGTCCCTTCAGCTTCTCCGACTGGGCCCTGGTCGGGGCGAGGATCGCCATGTCGAGCGCCTGGCGGTGATGGATGATCATGTCCTGCATGAACGTGACGTCCGCCGCGTTGGCCGTGGGCGTGGGAACGGCGGTCGCGGCCTCGGCAGGCGACAGCGTCCGTGCCGGCTCGCCCGGTTTGCCCGGCGCGAGCACCGGTGCCGTCGACGTGTCCGTGGCGGCGACGGGACGACTGTCACCACTGCAGCCCGAGAGGGCGATCACCGTACCAGTGATGACAATGAGCGCGGCGCGCACCTGACCTCCCTGTGTCGAGAGAGCGAACTGTAAACCATAACCGTGATCATTAAAAAGACGGCAAAGCGCAATATCATCTGACATTCTGGACGCTGGTCATCAGACGGGTCGCGGGCGAAGATTCTCTACATTTATGTCCCCTTTATGGAGGCAACTGAGTGATCACCCCCCGCAAAGCCCTCGTCATGCTCGGAGCGGCAGGCGCCTTGGTCCTGACGGCGCTGCCCGCCCAGGCGTCTGACATCCCCGCCCCCGGCGAGATCGCGATGAGCCCGAACATCGAGCACGTCACCAACGTGCCCAAGCCGGGCGTGCTGACCGACATCCACACCGACATGGCCTTCCAGGGCGACTACGCCTACGTCGGCAACTACGCCGGGTTCTCGATCTACGACATCAAGCACCCGAAGAAGACCACCCTCGTCAGCTCGGTGGTCTGCCCGGGCGGCCAGATGGACGTGTCCGTCTACGGCAACCTGCTGTTCGGCTCCGTCGACTCCTCCCGCAACAACGACTCGTGCAACAGCACGTCGCAGAGCGCGTCGATCAAGGAGTCGTGGGAGGGCGTCCGGATCTTCGACATCAGCGACAAGACCAACCCGACGTACATCAAGTCGGTCGAGACCAACTGCGGTTCGCACACCAACACCCTGGTGCCGGACAAGACGGGCGAGAACGTCTACATCTACGTCTCGTCCTACAGCCCGAACGCCAACTTCCCTGACTGCAAGCCCCCGCACGACCTGATCTCGGTCATCAAGGTGCCGCTGAACAACCCGACGGCCGCCGCCGTCGTCGGCACGCCGGTGCTGTTCCCGGCCGACCGTGACACCAACGGCGACGGCATCCCCGATGACGGCGGCTACGGGGGTGTGTCGCTGCCGTACCCGAACGGCAAGTCGGCGACCAGCGGCTGCCACGACATCACCGCCTACCCGGAGAAGGACATCGCGGCCGGCGCCTGCATGGGTGACGGCATCCTGCTCGACATCTCCGACCGCGAGCACCCGCGCGTCACCGAGGTCGTCCGCGACACGGAGAACTTCGCCTTCTGGCACTCGGCGACGTTCAACAACGAGGGCACCAAGGTCATCTTCACCGACGAGCTCGGCGGCGGCACCCGTGCCACCTGCAACGCGGCCATCGGCGCCAACCGGGGCGCCAACGCCTACTACGACCTCGTCGGCGGCAAGCTGGAGCGTCGCGGCTACTTCAAGATCGCCCGCCACCAGGCGGACACCGAGAACTGCGTCGCCCACAACGGCTCCCTGATCCCGGTCAAGGGTCGCGACATCATGGTGCAGGCCTGGTACCAGGGCGGCATCTCGGTCGTCGACTTCACCGACTCGGCCAACCCGCAGGAGATCGCCTTCTTCGAGCGCGGCCCCGACAACACCGCTCCGCCGCTGTCCGGCGGCTTCTGGTCGGCGTACTACTACAACGGCTACATCTACGGATCGGACTTCAACCTGGGGCTCGACGTGCTGCGGATCAACGACCCGCGCACGAACCAGGCCAACAGCGTCAAGTTCGACCTCCTGAACGCCCAGACGCAGCCGTCGTACGCCGAGCACGGCCGCGACTAGGTTCCTTCCCTCCTTCCGCAACTCGGCGAGCCGCCAGGGCAGATCCCTGGCGGCTCGCCGCTTTCGCGGGGTGTTCTCCGATGGCGGGGGCGCCGTGTCACGCGGACGCGGTGGGTGGTTCGCCGTCGAAGCCGTTGGCCCAGTACCTCCCGTGAGGGGAGAGCGCGAGCAGCATCTGCGGCTTCGGCCGGCAGTCGCAGTGAGCAGGACTCCAGCCACCGCAGGAGCATGGAGACCTGTCCGCCCGGGGAGCACCGCGACGTCGATGCTGGAGTGTCGCGTCCATCGCCTCGGCGCGGGCCGGGAACACCGTGGCGGTCGCCTCGCTGGGCGCGTCCACGAACCGGCGCAGCGCCCGGCCGTCCCCTTCGCCGAGCAGGACGACGCGGCAGGCGTCACGCTCTTCGGCGGCGTGAACGGACCGGTCTGTGGGAGGGCGGGGGCGGGCGTGGGTCCGGGTGGCAGGGCTCGGAGGGGGTGTGGGGAGCTGTTCGGTCGGCTGGAGAACCGGCGTGAGGGTCTGAGCTGGGGCGACGGGGTGGCTGGGGTTGCGGGCGGAGCGGTCTGTGGGAGGGCGTGCCATACGGGGGTTGGCCGGGGGAGGTGTATCGGCTCGGTATCGGGCCGGATTGAGGGTGATTTGTGGTGACATAGTGGGCCGGTCTGATCGTTTAGTCTCGACAGGAGGTCTCGGTGGCGTCCAGACTCGGCCGCTTGTTCATGATGGCCGGTATGGCCCTGACTCTGGCGGCGGCCACGACGCCGGCGCAGGCGGAGTCGGCTGACACGATCATCAAGAGCCCCAACGTCCAGCACGTGGCCAACCTGCCCAAGACGGGATCGTTCAAGGGCGCTGACGCGTTCAACTCCGATCTGGCGTTCCAGGGCACCTACGCCTTCCAGGGCAACTACAACGGTTTCACGATCTACGACATCAAAAACCCGGTGAAGCCCAAGGTCGTCAGCCAGGTGAACTGCCCCGGCGCGCAGAACGACATCTCGGTGCACGGCGACCTCCTCTTCCTGTCGGTGGACGACCCCCGCGACGGCGAGTCCTGTTCGAGCGACTACGGCGTGCCCACGAGCAAGGCCTCGTGGGAGGGCATCAGGATCTTCGACATCAGCGACAAGTCCCGGCCGAAGTACGTGAAGGCGGTCGAGACGGCCTGCGGCTCGCACACGCACACGCTGGTGCCCGGTAAGTCGGGCAAGTCGGTCTATCTGTATGTCTCCTCGTACATGCCGGCCCCCGTCTTCGCCGAGTGCAAGCCGCCCCACGACAAGATCTCGATCGTCAAGGTGCCGCTGGACAAGCCGGCCGCCGCGAAGGTCGTCGCGACGCCCGTGCTCTTCCCCGACGGCGGCAACGAGCAGCAGAACGGTCTGCTGCTGCCCACCAGCGGATGTCACGACATCACCGTCTTCCCCTCCAAGAACCTGGCCGCCGGTGCCTGCATGGGCGACGGCGTGCTGATGGACATCTCCGACCGTGAGCGCCCCAAGGTGACGGCGACGGTCACCGACGAGAACTTCGCCTTCTGGCACTCGGCGACCTTCAACAACACCGGGACGAAGGTGGTCTTCACCGACGAGCTCGGCGGCGGCAGGTCGGCCACGTGCAACGAGCGGGTCGGCGGGCAGCGCGGCGCGGACGCGATCTTCGACATCGTGGACGGACAGCTGACGCACAAGGCGTACTTCAAGATCCCCCGCCATCAGGGGGCGGCGGAGAACTGCGTGGCGCACAACGGCTCGCTGATCCCCGTCAAGGGCAAGGACATCATGGTGCAGGCGTGGTACCAGGGCGGCGTCTCGATCTGGGACTTCACCGACTCGGCCAGCCCCAAGGAGATCGGCTACTTCGACCGTGGCGCGTTGCAGCCGCGCCGGGCGGGCGGGTCGTGGTCGGCGTACTACTACAACGGCTTCGTCTACAGCAGTGACATCCAGCAGGGGTTCGACGTGCTGCGGATCTCCGACAAGCGGACGGACGCGGCGGCCAAGGTGCGGCTGAAGGTGCTGAACACGCAGACCCAGCTGCCCTTCTGACCCTTCCGGTGCCGCGCCGTCGCACGATACGGCGCGGCACCGCCCTTGGCATGGGACGGCGCGGCACCGCCCTTCGCGCAGGACGGCCCGCCCGGAGGCGGTCGGCGGAAGACCGAGGTGCCGGCGATCCGCGCACCCGAGAACACTCCCCGGTGCCGGGGTGCCGGGGTGCCGGGGTGCCGGGGTGCCGGGGTGCCGGGGTGCCGGGGTGCCGGGGTGCCGGGGTGCCGGGGTGCC